>CAZXEY010000001.1:0-68890 GCA_964639695.1 uncultured Antarcticibacterium sp.
GTTCGCAGGTGCTGCGAGTGGAGAGTATTTTAGAGATACAGGTCGCCCTGCGCTTATTGTATATGATGATCTTTCAAAACAGGCCGTAGCCTATAGGGAGGTATCTCTTTTATTACGTCGCCCACCGGGTCGTGAGGCTTATCCTGGAGACGTTTTCTTCCTTCACTCGCGATTACTGGAACGTGCTGCAAAAATCATCAACAATGATGAGATTGCAAGCCAAATGAATGATTTACCAGATTCTATTAAGCATCTGGTAAAGGGAGGAGGATCCTTAACAGCTTTACCGTTAATTGAAACTCAGGCAGGTGACGTTTCTGCATATATTCCAACCAACGTAATTTCAATTACAGACGGGCAGATATTCTTAACGTCAGATTTATTTAACTCTGGGGTACGTCCTGCAATTAACGTAGGTATTTCTGTATCAAGGGTAGGTGGTAACGCACAGATCAAGTCGATGAAGAAGGTTGCCGGTACTTTAAAACTGGATCAGGCACAGTATCGTGAACTTGAAGCTTTTGCCAAGTTTGGATCTGATCTTGACCCTGCAACTTTAAACGTTATTGAAAAAGGTAAGAGAAATGTAGAAATCCTTAAGCAGGCAGAGAATAATCCTTATCCTGTAGAGGATCAAATTGCTATCATTTATGCGGGTTCTAAAAACCTTTTAAGGGATGTGCCGGTAGAAAAAGTGAAGGAATTTGAGAAGGATTATCTTGAATACCTTAACCTTAAACACAGAGATGTTCTTGATGCATTAAAAGCGGGTAAATTAACAGATGAAATTACCGATACTTTAACTGCAGCAGCTAAAGAAATTTCTACTAAATATAGGAAATAGTTCAGAGTTCGGAGTTATGAGTTATGAGTAAACTTGATGTAAGCCCTATTAGGATAAAGAGTTTTCAATTTGCTTGTGATATTGTAATATTTGCCCGGGACCTGAAAAGAAATGGAGATTTTGAGCTTGCTTCTCAAATTTTAAAAAGTGGAACCAGTATTGGTGCTAACGTACGTGAAGCGCAAAGAGGAGTAAGCAAAAAAGATTTTAAAAATAAGTTTGGTATCGCCTTAAAAGAGGCAGACGAAACTAAATATTGGTTGGAGCTAATAGGAGTAACTTCTGATATTGACACTGAAAATTTAAATACTAAATGTGAAGAGTTAATTAGGATTTTAGTTTCGATAATAAAGAACTCATAACTTTTAACTCACAACTTTTAACTTGTAATATGGCAAACTTAAAAGAATTACGCAGCAGGATTACATCGGTTTCTTCGACCATGCAAATCACCAGCGCCATGAAAATGGTATCTGCAGCAAAATTGAGCAAGGCACAGGACGCCATTACGGCTATGCGCCCATATTCTGAAAAGTTAACAGAGCTCTTGCAAAGCTTAAGCTCAACCCTGGATGAAGAGAGCGGAAGTAAATATTCTGATCACCGTGAGGTAAGGAATGTTTTAATTGTTGCCATCTCATCAAACAGAGGTCTTGCCGGTGCTTTTAACGCCAATATCGTTAAAGGAGCCCGACAATTAGCGGCTACTAAATACAGTGGGAAGAATGTGGAGTTATTGACTTTGGGTAAAAAAGGGAATGACGTACTTAAGAAAAATTATTCTATAAAGCAGAATAACAATCAAATTTACGACGAGCTTAATTACGAGAGAGTTTCTGAAATTGCTGAAATTTTAATGAACTGGTTCGTGGAAAAGCAATACGATGAAATTGCTATTATCTACAATCAATTTAAAAATGCTGCAACTCAAATTGTTACCACAGAGCAGTTTTTACCAATTGAGAAATTTGAAACTGAAGCAAATGTCACTTTAGACTACATTTTTGAACCATCTAAAGAAGAGATAGTAAAAGATCTTATTCCAAAATCATTAAAGATGCAGTTATTTAAAGCTTTAAGTGATTCACTTGCTGCTGAACATGGAGCTCGTATGACGGCAATGCATAAAGCAACAGATAACGCAAAGGAATTACGCGACAGTCTTAAGCTATCCTATAACAAAGCAAGACAGGCTTCCATTACCAATGAGATCCTTGAGATCGTGGGTGGTGCTGAAGCATTGAATAAATAATATAATACTTGTAGTATGTAATTAAACCCTGCCCGTAAAGGCAGGGTTTTTTATTTGGCAAGCCTTTTGTTTTATACTATATCTAATATTTAAATTTCGAGCTATGAAATACGTTTACGCTTTTTTCAGTTTAATGGTTATAACTGCGTTATTCACCAACTGCGCAGGCAGTAAAGGTTTGGAAGAACAGGCACCAGCTCAAATTCAGCGTGCTTATGTGGTTCAGGATAATAATATTATGAACCTTTATATACCTGTTAGATCCATTCAGGATGAGAGGGTAAATCTGGAAAGCGTATATTTTAGAGAAATGAAATCAGACCTCAAATTAGATGAAACTCAACCCGGTGTGTATGTTGCCCGTTTTGTTACCGGAAGAGGGGATATGGTTATGAGTTCAAACCCTAAAGAAGAATATGGGAACAGGTTGCCACAAAAGAAAGTAGATGTTCCTTTTAAACTTAAAGATGACGAGGCTATCCTTGTGTTTTCTGAAAATGAAAACACCAAATATTACAAGCTTCGTGATATAAAAGAACGTACTAAGTAAAAAAGGAAAAACAGCGGTGGTTTTAGTTTATTTTCAGTATAAATTAGGATATTTATACCTTGAACTAAAACCACCTCTTGAGTAGCTTAAAAAGGTTTTTTCAGGACACGTTAATTTACGGCCTTGCGACTGTTTTACCGAGACTCATGAACTTTGTTCTGGTGCCGTTGCATACAGACGCCCTGGGAACAGAAGAATACGCTGTAAATACCACATTTTACGTTTGGGCCGCTTTTTTCAATGTGGTTCTTACTTATGGGATGGAAACTGCATTTTTCCGCTTTTTTAGTAATTCTAAGGAAAAGTCGAAAGTTTTTTCTACCGCCTTTATAACTCTTAGTTTAACTACAGTAATATTTTTTGTTCTGGTGTTTATCTTCAGGGAAACAATAACAGAACTGGTGGATCTTCGACCTCTTTTTTTTAATTATCTTTTGGGAATACTTGCACTGGACACTCTTGTGGTGATTCCGTTTGCCTATTTGAGGGCTTCCAATCACCCGGTGAAATTTGCCATAATAAAAATCCTGAACATTGCTGTTGTTGTTATTCTCAACTTTTATTTTCTCTGGTTTGTAACTTCATTTCCTTCTTTTGCACCCGATGTAATTTTAAATAATTACAGCGATGCAGATAAAGTCGGGTACATTTTCCTTGCAAATCTTGCGGCAAGTGCAGTTACTCTTCTGCTTTTGTTGCCTTATTTTTTCAGGACCAGAGTAGAATACGATTTTACCATTTTAAAACAAATGTGGAAGTATGGCTGGCCTATTATGGTTGCAGGTTTAGCCTTTGTAATAAATGAAAATCTTGACAAACTGCTATTAAAGGAAATGCTGTCCAACGAAATAATGGGAGCTTATGCAGGATGTTATAAGCTGGCAATTTTCATGATGATCTATATTCAGGCATTTAAAATGGGCGCAGAACCTTTCTTTTTTAATCATTCTCATAAAGAAAATGCCAAAAACACGTATGCCAGTATTCTATTGTATTTCGTAATTGCAGGGAGTTTAATCTTTATAGTTTTAGTAGCTTTTATAGATTTTTTCAAGGAGTTGATCATTCGGGATCCCGATTATTGGATCACAATTTCTATAGTTCCGATTGTTTTACTGGCAAACCTGTTTTTAGGAATTTATCACAACCTCTCAGTTTGGTATAAATTGACTGACAAGACAAAAACGGGAATGTATATTTCCATATTTGGAGCCGCAGTAACTATTTTGTTCAATATTTTTCTCATACCGGTATTAGGTTTTATGGCTGCAGCCTGGGCTACTTTAGCAGCGTATGGAAGTATGATGCTCATTTCCTATTTCCTGGGAAGAAAGTATTATCCCGTTCCATATAATTTAAAAAGAATTGGGTTTTATCTTTTGCTTTCAATAGCTTTATCGGTAGTTTCTTTCATTTATTTCCGTGGAAATTATCTGGTAGGAACATCATTTATAATTTTATTTTTAATAGCAGCTTTTGCACTTGAGCGCAAGGGTTTGAATCAAATTTTAAAAGAATGACGATCAAAATAATAAACAAATCCTCTCATGAACTTCCAAATTATGAAACTGAAGCTTCAGCAGGAATGGATATTCGGGCCAATATTTCCCAACCGGTAACGTTAAAGCCTTTAGAACGTTCTATTATAAAAACCGGATTATTTATTGAATTGCCTGTTGGTTTTGAGGCTCAGGTAAGACCAAGAAGTGGGCTGGCTGCAAAAAAAGGAATTACGGTCCTTAATTCTCCCGGTACCATAGATGCAGATTATCGAGGAGAAATTGGTGTAATTTTGGTCAACCTCTCAGGTGAAGATTTTATTGTAGAGAACGGCGAAAGAATTGCCCAGCTGGTTATAGCTAAACACGAACGTGCTGAATGGAGGCTTGTTGAAGAGCTGGAGGAAACTTCTCGAGGCGCAGGTGGTTTTGGAAGCACCGGAAACAAATAAGAATTTAATAGTCGAAAGAATTAGCTTTAAAGCTACTTCATAAAAAGAATTTTAATGAAAATAATAGTACCAATGGCAGGACGCGGTTCGCGACTTCGCCCACACACATTAACAATACCAAAACCACTTATACCTATAGCGGGAAAACCCATAGTTCACAGGTTAGTAGAAGATATAGCTAAAGTTCTCAATGAGAAAGTAGATGAGGTTGCCTTTATCATTGGAACCGATTTTGGTGAAAAGGTGGAGACAGATCTTAAAAGGATTGCCGAAACAATGGGCGCCAAAGCAAGCATCTATTATCAGGATAAGCCTTTAGGAACGGGACACGCAATTATGTGTGCCAAGGATTCCCTGGAAGGGTCTGCAGTTATTGCTTATGCAGATACACTTTTTAAGGCCGATTTTACGTTAGATAAAGATGCTGATAGCGTAATTTGGGTTAAGCAGGTTGAAAACCCGAGTGCATACGGAGTTATAAAGCTAAACGATAAAAGGCAAATTACAGATCTTGTCGAAAAACCTGAAGAATTCGTATCAGATCTTGCTGTAATCGGGATCTATTATTTTAAGGATGTGGCGGTTTTGAAAAATGAACTTCAGGCGGTATTGGACAACAACATCATAAGGGGAGGTGAATACCAGATCAATGATGGAATACAGGCAATGAAAGAAAAGGGCCATATTTTTGTTCCGGGGAAAGTAGATGAATGGATGGACTGCGGCAATAAAGATGTGACTGTAGAGACAAATGGAAGAATGCTAAAATTTCTTCATGCCGATGGGGAGAAATTAATTTCAGGATCGGTAAAGATTGAAAATTGTGAGATTACAGAGCCTTGCTTTATTGGAGAAAACGTGGAGCTGATTAATGCTAAAATAGGTCCTAATGTTTCAATTGGAAACGGAACAAAAGTTAAGGATTCCAAAATAAAGAACAGCTTGATTCAGGAATTTGCAGAGATTAAAAATGCGGATCTTGACAATGCAATGGTCGGGAATTTTGCAAAGTTTGATGGTAATTTCACCCAGATAAGTATTGGAGATTATTCTGTTTTAGAATAATTTTAAAAGATTTTCCTGCAAGTGCAACGGCTTTTTGAAGCGGAGTAATAGAAGATATGAAAATGAAAGTCTGCATGTTTTTATTCACCCTTGGATGTTTTTTCCAGACATCCCAATTTCAGGCGCAGGAAATTCCCGCAGCTTTTCAAGAAGTGAACCAGGATGATCTTGGGGATGTTACCGATGCATTTCAGGAAAGCTTTTTTGAGGCACTTAAGCAAAAGGCGATAGAGAATTACGAAAAGGCGATCACGGCCCTTCGTAAATGCGAAGAACTACAGCCAAACAATGCAGTGGTCCAGTATGAACTCGGAAAAAATTACAAGCTGCTTGGAAATTTAAGTGCTGCTATAAGTAGTTTTCAAAAAGCCAATCGGCTTAATCCAGACCAGCAATGGATGATGGCAGATTTGATGAAGGCTTATTACGCAAATAACGACTATGAGCAGGCAATTTTAGTAGCTAAGAAGCTTGTTTCTTTCGATGATGAATATTACAATAATCTGGCAGACCTTTATTTCAAATCCAAAAGGTATGACGAGCTAATTAAACTTCTTGATCAGCTGGATGCAACATTGGGTATAAATGAATACAGACTGGGTTTAAGGCAACAAATCTATGCTTTAGACAATAACACCCCTGCTCAAATTCAGGTGCTAAAAGATGCTATTAAAGCAAATCCCGAAAATGAAAAAAACCATCTCAATTTAATATTTGTATACAGCGACTCTGGGATGGAGAAGGAAGCTTTTGCCGCGGCAGAAGAAATGAAGCAGATTTTTCCTAATTCTAAAGTGGTACACCTTGCTTTGTACAAGTTTTATCTTGATAAAAAAAATACTGCGTCGGCTTTGCAGTCTATGAGAACTGTATTGGAAGCAGAGGAAATTGACCCGGTTTCTAAATTAAAGGTCTTAAACGATTTTCTGCTCTTTGTCAATACTAACCCCGCTTATGAAGAGGAATTAAAAAATGTGAGTACCATTTTTGCCGAGCAGGAGAAAAGCCCCGAGGTTTTTATAAAATTAGGGGAGTATTTTTTGCTGAAGAATCAGAAGGAAAAAGCACTGGAATTTTTAGAATTGGGATATCAAAAGAACCCGGAAAATTTTCCACTTTTAAAAGGACTTTTACTTTTGCAGATTGAACTTCAGAAGTTTAGCGAAGCAAATAAAATTAGTGAAGAAGCACTTGAAATCTTTCCGGCTCAGCCATTCTTTTATTTAATTCGCGGAGTATCTTTGAACAAAGAAAAAAAGTATTCGGAGGCTGAAAAAATACTTTCTGAAGGATTGGATTATTTAATTGATGATACAAAACTGCAAGGAGAATTTTTCGAACAACTGATTTTTTCATATTCAGAATCAGGAAATAATGAAAAGGCTGCGGAATACAGACAAAAGCTGGAGCAGTTGAACAAAACCTTAAATTAATGATTAAAAAAATTAGTTCACTTATAATAATTTGTTCGATTATTTCCTCTTGCGGAAGCAGTAAGAAGCAAATAGAAATTGAAGATGCGGCTTTATCCAAAGTTGTGAATACTCATTACGGTAACGAACCGGAGTTTAAGACTCTTAGCAGCCGGATGAAATTAAATTATCAGGATGAGGAAAGGAGCCAGTCAGTTACTTTAAGTTTCAGGATGCACAAGGACAGCGTAATTTGGGTGAGCGCCCAAATATTAGGAATTCCTTTAGCAAAAGCTTTAATAACCAAAGACAGGGTTAGTTATTACGAAAAGATAAATAAAACCTATTTCGATGGAGATTACAGTTTGCTGAGCAAATGGTTGGGAACTCCTTTGGATTTTGAAAAGCTTCAGAACCTGCTCATTGGTAATACAATCTATGATTTAAGGGATGCAAAATATAAACTTACAGAATCTTCAAGGGGATATCAATTAGTACCCGATAATGGTTTCAACGCTGTGAAGAAGATGTTCCTGCTGGATCCAAGAAGTTTTAGAGCTACTGCCCAGCAGCTCTCCCAAGAAAAACAAAACCGCGCGGTTACAGTGACTTATCCTAAATATCAGCGGGTTGCAGGTCAAACCTTTCCCGAGGATATTAAAATTATTGCGAGTGAAGCGGGATCCAGTACTTCTATAGATATTTCCCTTCGGTCGCTTGCATTGAATGAATCCTTAAGTTTTCCATTTGACATACCTTCGGGTTATGAAGAAATTATAATAGATTAATGAAAGTACGAGTTTATCTGGTCCAGATTTTTACTATTTGCATATTCTTTACAGGAATATTTCAGTCTTTAGCTCAAAGTTCTAAAGAGGATCTTGAACAAAGAAGACTGGAGTTAAGGGAAGAGATTAAAAGAATTACAGACCTAAGGAACTCCAATAAAAAGAAGGAAGTCTCCGTGCTTACCGAGGTGGAGGATCTTGACAGGCAGATTCGTACTACAGAAAATTTAATTAAGGTTACGAACCAACAGGCCAATATCATTACCAGGGATATAAATACCAATACTTCTAAAATGCAACAGCTTCGTAAAGAGCTGGAAAAACTAAAGGAAGATTATAGCCAGATGATCCAAAAGTCTTACAGGAGTAAATCCCAGCAGAGCAGGATTATGTTTCTTTTATCTTCGCAAAGCTTTTTACAGGCTTATAAGAGGCTTCAATACATGAAGCAGTATGCGAATTACAGGAAGAAGCAGGGAGACGAAATAAAGGGCCGTACAGATGAGCTGCAGGTGCTTAATGCTAATCTAATTAACCAAAAGAAGGCCAAGGATGTGTTAATTGCCGAAAACAGGCAAACGAGGGCACAATTGGAGAAGAATAAACAATCCCAACAAAGCCTGATTAAGAACATTAGACAAAAAGAAGGAGAATTTGCTGCTCAAATCAAAAAGAAACAGCAGGAAGTAAATGCTATCGACAAAAAAATAGATGAAATTATTCGCGCGTCTATTGCCAAAGCTAATAAAGAAAGTGGTTCAAGTTCAAGGGATGTATATGAACTAACTCCTGAAGCTAAAGCTTTGGCCGCCAACTTCGCCAGTAATAAGGGCAAGCTCCCATGGCCATTAAGATCGGGAGTTGTAGTTCGCCGTTTTGGTACACAGCCGCATCCCGTTGTGAAAACGGTAACGGTAAATAGCAATGGGGTTCATATAGAAACTGAAGAAGGCAGTAAGGCACGCGCAATTTTTAATGGAACAATAAGCGAAGTGCAGGCGGTACCGGGTGCAAATAAAGCAGTAATGGTACGACATGGGGATTATCTTTCTATTTACAACAACTTGTCCAAGGTATATGTGAAAAAAGGAGATGTGGTTTCCATAGGACAGGATCTTGGAGAAGTTGCTACTAATACCAGCTCAGGAAAGACTACCCTTTATTTCCTCATCTATAAAAATATGGATAAGCTAGATCCTTCAGATTGGATCCTGAGAATGTAAATAGGCCTATTTATCAAAAAGAGCCTTTAATTCTGTAGCATCTCCCGGTTTCATTTTCCCGGCGAGAACAAGGCTAAGTTGTTTTCTTCTAAGGGCAGCTTCATAGCGATCTTTTTCAAATAGAGTTTCGGGCTCCAGTGGTGGAACGCTAACAGGCGTTCCTGTTTCATCTACGGCAACAAAAGTATAGATAGCCTCATTTGCTTTAGATTTTTTTCCACTTTCCCTGTCTTCCACCCAAACATCGATAAAGATTTCCATAGAACTTTTAAATGATCTGGAAACGGCAGCTTCTACAGTTACTACACTTCCCAAAGGAATGACTTTATTAAAGGCTACGTGATTTACAGATGCAGTAACAACGATTCTACGGCTATGCCTCCTTGCAGCAATACTCGCCGCACGATCCATTCTGGCGAGTAACTCACCTCCAAATAAATTATTTAATGGATTTGTTTCACTGGGAAGAACCAGATCGGTCAATATAGTACGGGAATCTTTTGGGTATTTAGCCTGCATTTGCCAATTTTTCGGCAAAGGTACGCTAAGAAGAGAGTTTAGAAGTTAAGAATCTATTAAAGTTCCTGTATAAGAAGCCAGGCTCCTTCATTACCGCCCTTTACATCTCTTAAAACCTTTAGTGCTTCTTCCCGGGTTTGATGGCTGCTGTATACCACCTGGTGAAGTTTAAACTTGTTTTCACCAATATATCTTGCCTTAAATCCTTCTGCTCTTAACTCCTCTACTTTTTGATGTGCATTTTCCTCAACTCTAAAAGCGCCGGCAACAACATGATAGTTTCCGGTCTGCTTAATTACTGTAAAAGTGATTTCAGGAAGCGGATTATCAATGACAAAAGTAGCCTGCTGTATCTTTTGTTGTAATTGGGTTTCTGCTGTTTGCTGCTCTGCTACATTATGCTCAGAAACCTGATTGCTGTAAATATTTAATCCAGCAAATCCTGAAATTCCCAAAGCAATTAAACCTATTGCTGCATATTTAAGCACAGCATTTCCTCTTCTTTCGGGAGTGAAATGGATAGGTGCTTTTTCCTCCAGTGCAATAACTTTTTTCTTAAACTCCTCGCGTTTTACCTGAATTCCTGGAATGGTAGATAAACCAAAAGCTTCTGCCATAAAATTGGCATCTTTTAATGGTTCAAACTGAAGAATATCATCTGAAGAAAGATAGAATCCTCCAATGTTCTCAAGAAAAACCTGCTTTTCGGTGTCCAGCTGAAGGTTTAGATCCCGCACATATTCTTCAATCTTAAAAACTGCCTCAGGATATCCAATATCTTCGGCTTCTGCCAGGTAGTTAGCCAATAATCCATCATTTTTCTTTAACTGAGAGTTAAAGGAAACTTGTTTTTTAGGAGGGAAGAATACTTTTGCATCTTCATTGTACTGGGCAGATCTTTTTTGAGTTAAAAAAGCGCCGAAACCGGGTAGAATTACACATTCGTATCGGTAAAGTAAGTCGGAGATATGTGCTGCTATTGTCATTAAAACAAAAGTAAGTTTTTAGATCACAGAATAAAATTAGCTAAAGATATCTTATTAACAAATGTTTTATTACAAATATTATGAACAGAGTAATGAACCTTTTTAACTGGAAATCAGGATAAAAGCTGGTAAATCAGGCAATATTTATTTTTAGGTTTTTGGGCTTATACTATTTTTTAATTCTATCTTTTACTTTCAATAAATAAGGAAATCCAGAGGTAATATTCTCATCATTAAAAACGTATGGACAAATTGGAATTGCTTTATATTTTGGCATTACAACATTTGCCTAATCTTGGCGATAGCACTGCAAAAAAAATCCTGAGGCATTTAGGATCTGCCGAAGAAATCTTTAAAGCTAAAAAACAAGATCTTCTGCGTATAGATGGGGTAGGAGAAATAAGATTGTCAGGATTAAAAGATTCAGAACATCTTCATGCAGCTGAAGCTGAGCTGAAATTTATCGTCGATAATAATATTAATTATCTCTATTTCAAAGATTCCAACTATCCTGAAAAGCTAAAGCATTGTCAGGATTCCCCAATCCTTTTATTCTCCCGGGGAAATATTAATATTGAAAACAAAAGAATTATAAGCATCGTGGGGACAAGGAAGATTACCACTCAGGGAATAGCTTTTTGTGAACAGCTTATAGAAGATCTTGCCCCGTTAGATCCGGTTATAGTTTCCGGGTTTGCTTATGGTGTGGATATTACTGCACAGAAAGCAGCCATAAAACATAATTTACAAACGGTGGGATGCCTTGCCCATGGTCTCAATCAAATCTATCCCCGCGTCCATTCAAAATATGTAAACGATATTGAACGAAATGGAGGATTTTATACCGATTTCTGGAGCAGTGATGATTTTGACAGGAATAATTTCTTAAAACGAAACCGCATTATTGCAGGTCTTAGTGAAGCTACTGTTGTTATTGAAAGTGCAGAAAAGGGAGGGTCCCTTGTTACTGCAGATATTGCAAACTCTTACGATCGGGAGGTTTTTGCAGTACCGGGTAGGCCGGGGGATTCCCAGAGCCGCGGTTGTAATAATCTCATTAAATCCCAAAATGCACATTTACTGACAAGCGCTGCAGATTTGATTTATATTCTCAACTGGAGTACAGGAACTCAAACTAAAGCTGTTCAAAAATCACTTTTCGTAGAATTAGAGCCCGAAGAACGGGTTATTTATGATTATCTTGAAAAAAATGGAAAGCAGCAGCTTGATATTGTTGCTCTTAATTGCCAGTTTCCCACCTATAAAACTGCAGGTCTTTTACTGGAAATGGAATTAAAGGGAGCAATACGCCCGTTACCGGGAAAATTATTTGAGGCTATTTAATAGCCTAACTTTTCCCTAACTCTTTTTAAGACCTCGGCAGCTACAAGTCGTGCTTTTTTTGCACCTGTTTCTAGTGCAGCATCAATTTCTGCAGGATGCTCCATATAATAATTGTACAATTCCCTTTGCTTCCCAAATTTTTGTATTACCAGTTCATATAGTTCCTGCTTGGCATGTCCATACCCATAGCCTCCTGCTGCATATTTAGTTCTCATTTCCTCAATTTGAGCTTTATCAGCCAACAGCTTGTAGAGGGAAAAAACATTACAGGTTTCAGTATTTTTAGGCTCCTCAAGGGGCGTGCTGTCTGTTTCAATGGTCATTAACTGCTTGCGCAGTTGTTTGTCTGGGAGGAATAAGTTAATAACATTCCCTTTGGACTTGCTCATTTTCTCCCCATCGGTTCCCGGAATGTATTTTGTTTCCTCCTGCACCTTAGCTTCAGGCATAACAAAGGTTTCTCCCATTTGGGCGTGGAAACGTGAAGCTACATCTCTTGTCATTTCAAGGTGTTGAAGCTGATCTTTGCCTACGGGAACAATTTCAGCATCATATAAAAGAATATCTGCCGCCATTAGCATAGGATAGGTGAACAAACCAGAGTTAACATCTTCCAGCCTGTCTGCTTTATCTTTAAAGGAATGTGCGAGGGTTAATCGTTGGTAGGGAAAAAAGCAGCTTAAATACCAGGATAGTTCAGTTACCTCTGGAATATCGCTTTGGCGGTAAAAAACGGTTTTTTCTATATCTAAACCAAAGGCCAACCAGGTGGCAGCTGTAGAATATGTATTTCGTTTAAGAGTATCAGAATTTTTGATCTGCGTAAGCGAATGCAGGTTTGCTATAAACAAAAACGATTCATTTTCGGGACGGTTTGCCATTTCAATCGCGGGTATAATTGCCCCCAGCAGATTTCCTAAATGCGGTGTTCCGGTACTTTGTACACCCGTAAGTATTCTGGACATTCTATTTTTTTAAATTTTCACAAAGGTACTTTATTTATAGAATTTGCTTATTTGATTTTACTATTTTTGATCCCTATGGGAATAATAAAATCTGTCTTAATAACCATTTGGAGAATCTGGTTTTATATTCTTTTGGCGCTTCCTATCATTGTCATGTTCCCAGTCCTGGTGATATTTACAACATCAGAAAAGTTATATCCTCAATTTTTCACCTGTGCCCGCATCTGGGCAAAATGTATTTTATACGGTATGGGTTTTTTTCCGAAGAAATCCTCTTCAGCAAAACTCGTAAAAGGAAAAAGTTATATGCTGGTGGCAAATCATACTTCGATTACAGATATTATGCTTATGCTGGCCGTAATCGATCATACGTTTGTCTTCCTTGGAAAAGTTGAATTATCCAGAATTCCTTTATTTGGATATTTTTACAGGAGAACCTGCATATTAGTGGATAGAAGTTCCCAAAAAAGCAGATTGGAAGCTTTTGCCGAAGCTCAAAGACGCCTAAAACAGGGTAACAGCATATGTATTTTTCCTGAAGGAGGGGTGCCAGATGATGAAAGTGTAGTGTTGGCTCCTTTTAAAGATGGTGCCATTCGCCTGGCAATAGATCATCAAATTCCTATTGTCCCCATTGCGTTTCACGATAATAAAAAGCGATTTTCTTATACGTTTTTTTCCGGAAGCCCCGGGGTGATGAGAGTAAAAGTAATGGAATCGATACCTACAAAAGGAATGGTGCCAGATGATAAGAGAGATCTAAAAGTTCAGGTTTACGATACCATCTATACAGAGCTTAAAAACCCATCGCTATAAATTAAAATTTAAAGCTAAATCCAGAATAGATCCCGAAGTAGTACGAGTTTACCCCTTGGGTTGAGGAGTTAAAGGTGTTTAGCTGGTATTTAAAAATTGGCTCCAGGTTTAACTGGAATTGAGGCGAAACTTCATAGTCAAGTCCCACCCCAATGTTCGTAGTAAAACTTACCTTATTTACATTGCTGGATCGCCCAAGATTCGTTGAAAAATTAGAAGAATTAAGGGAAACCATATTTTCATCCATAAACAACGTACTTCCTCCACCAATTAGATTCAAGCCTACTTTTTTATCAATTAAAGCGTATTCAATTTCCAATGGCACTTCTATAAATCCAAATTTTTGATTAAGAAAACCTGCGGCAGGAGAAGCAAGGCTGGCTCTGTCAAATTCACTGGAAGCGCTTATGTTGCTAAATCTTCTTACACTGCGGTCTTCAATCCTGTAATTAGGAATATTTCCATTATAATCTATACCGCTAAGAATATTAGGATTTACAGCTGCAGTGAAGGCAATATTTTTAGTATTATAGCTCATGTCAACTTTGTTAACACCCGATCTTAGTTTAATTTTTTCAGAGATCTGGTAAGCAAAATTAATACCGTAAGACATTGTAATTTCTCCCCCACTTTCATTATTGTTGAAACGCGAATCTATGGTATTTGAATTTCCAAAATTATCAAAATAAATAGGGGCTGCTGTTGGGGAAACCCTGAGCTTTTTAAATTCAGAAGAGTTTTCTGCAATTAAATCTTCCTGAGTATCATTATCTAAAGGAATTGGAAGGTCCAACTTTATAACTTTAGTCGGTTTTTCACCGGTTAAGGCTATTCCTTCAGTTTTTTGTAAATCATTGAAGGAGTAATTTCCGAGGGAAATATCTGTAGCTATAGCTACAGAATTAAATCGGGAATAATTAACAGAAGCCTGATCATTCAAGGTTCTTTCTTCATTAAACGGAATAGATTCAAGTGCTCTTTTGTTTTCTGTGTCCTTAACCAATGCCTGCAGTATAATTGAGGATCGAATCATATTTCGATTGTATTCTTCCGAAGCCAGGTTTAACTGTCCAAAATTATCATCTGCTTCTGTGGCAATTTGAGTTGAAGAGGATCCTGTGTTAAAAAGGCTATTGGCAAAGTTTACCAGGAGCGCCAAAACTGCAGCAATTCCTGCTAGTTTATACCACAATGGAACTACTTTTTTCTTTTTCTGCTTTTCATGTAAGCGGGCAGATAGATTTTTCCACACAGCTTCGCGTGGGGTAGCTTCGAAATCCTTGAATTTCTCCTGATACAATCTATCTATATGCTTTTTTTCCTCCATGTTATGACGAACTAACCGCCTGATTTACCTGGTTTGCTTCTACTTTTTCTTTTAATATAATTCTGGCCCTTGCCAAATTTGATTTAGAAGTTCCCGTTGAAATTTGAAGCATTTCAGAGATTTCCTTGTGGGAAAACCCGTCTAATGCATACAAATTAAAAACCTGTCTATATCTATCAGGCAATTCCTGGATGATTTCTAATAAGAAATCTACAGAAACTACTTCGTCATCAATTTCCAGCGCAGGTTCTTTAATGTGTTCTTCGTTAACAATTTCAAACAGCCCTTGCTTTCTATATTTTTGAAGGGTAGTGTTGATCATTATTCTCTTCATCCAACCTTCAAAAGAACCTTTATCCTGATATTGTTTGATCTTATCAAATATTATCATAAAACCATCCTGCAGGTTGTCTTCTGCCTGTTGATAGCTATTAGAATATTTTAAACACACAGCGAACAGTTTAGTGGCATACAGCCTGTACAATTGCTCCTGTGCTTTTATATCCTGTTTTTTACAGTTATGTATGAGTTGTTCTAAACTCAAGTGCCGGGGTGATTAAGTTGATACTAACTTCCAGGCTGGGTAACTGTTACTTCACGTGTTAAAAATAAATTTTCACCTTCAGAGTTTGTGCCCCGCCAAAACTTAAAGATATAAAAATCATTTCTTTCAGCAACAAAATTTAACTCAGCTGCTGCTTGTAAATTTCCTGTCTCTGAACAATTTGTGCTTGCAGTCCTATAACTGTTTACAATACCAACAGTAATAGTATTGCCGCTTTTCGAAACATCAAAACCGGAAAAATAATGACAACTACTGGGTTTTTGGTAAGTAATAGCTATAGAATGGGTTTCCCTGAAAACCATGTTTTCAGGCATTTCTACAGAAACAACTGGGGCCAGTTCCTGCGTAATGTTGCCAGAATCATCATCATCAATTGAGCAGCTGAAAAGGGTAAAAACTAAACAAAACAGTAAAACTCTTTTCATTCACTTGCATTTGCCATTACGGTAGGTTATCTTTCTACAGATGCAATGTTTGCAAAAGGGTTGCGTTAAGAGTAAAAAAAATCCCGCTTTTGCGGGATTTAAATTTTTTAAAAATTCAGGACTTAAACTTTTACAGCCTTAATAGCCTCAGTAATTTTTTGTTCCAGTTCATCCATAAGTTCAGGATTGTCCTTTAAAACTGCTTTTACAGCATCTCTTCCCTGTCCAAGCTTGGTGTCTTCATAGCTAAACCAGGAACCACTTTTCTTTATGATCTCAAAGTCAACTCCTATATCTATTATTTCTCCAATTTTGGAAATTCCTTCACTGTATATAATGTCGAATTCTGCAGTTTTAAAGGGAGGTGCCACTTTGTTCTTTACAACCTTAACCCTCGTTTTATTACCTGTTACGTTACTGGCAGCGTCTTTAATTTGTGTAGATCTTCTTATATCCAGTCGTACCGAAGCATAAAATTTTAAAGCATTACCTCCTGTGGTAGTTTCGGGATTTCCAAACATCACCCCGATCTTTTCCCTTAGCTGGTTAATAAAAATTACAGTACACTTTGTTTTGCTAATGCTGGCTGTTAATTTTCTCAATGCCTGGGACATTAACCTGGCATGAAGACCCATTTTTGAATCTCCCATTTCTCCTTCAATTTCACTCTTAGGAGTAAGTGCGGCAACAGAATCTATTACTATGATATCTATAGCCCCCGAGCGAATAAGATTATCGGCAATTTCCAGGGCCTGTTCGCCGTTATCTGGCTGGGAAATAATTAGATTTTCAAGATCTACACCTAGATTTTCAGCATAAAATCGGTCAAAAGCGTGTTCTGCATCAATAAAAGCTGCAATACCTCCTTTTTTTTGTGCCTCGGCGATAGCGTGAAGAGTTAAAGTGGTTTTACCCGAAGATTCAGGTCCATATATTTCAATAACTCTTCCACGTGGATAACCCCCAACACCCATTGCAATATCCAATCCAAGAGAACCGGTGGAGATAGATTCCACATCTGAAACAGATTGATCGCTCATTTTCATAACCGTACCTTTTCCGTAGGTTTTATCCATTTTATCTAGAGTAAGCTTCAGCGCTTTAAGCTTCGCTTCTTTTTCTTTGTCGTTGCTCATGTTTTTTAAATTAAATGCGTTCTGCTAAAATAGATAACTTTTCTTTCACAACAATTTAACGCGCAACCTTTTTAAAATCTCTGCATCTATAAGTAAAGAAGATTTTATGAGATTTCTTAAAATCAATTTATTTTTTGAACGTACAGGCTGTGCTGTTACTGTTCTTTTAAACGGAAGCAGCAGAGTCGATGGAGGCTAATCGTTATTTATTTTTATGATAGTAAGTAAAAAAATTAAATAACGAATTAGCCGTTCAAAAAAATGCCCTGGATACTATTTTCAGGGCATTTTTTCTTTCTTCTGTGTAAAGCGTTTATCTTTGCAAAAATTTCTTTGAACTTAATAATTAGTATAGCATGCAACTGTACAATAAACTAAGCGCAAAAGAAAGGGCCGCCCTTATTGAAGATGCAGGGGAAGACCGGTTAACACTTTCTTTTTATGCCTACGCTAAAATTGGCAATCCTCACCTTTTCAGGAACTACCTGTTTATAAACTGGGACCAGATGGAAGTTTTGGGACGAATTTATGTTGCCCATGAAGGAATAAATGCTCAGCTAAGCCTTCCGGCAAAAAGATTTGATGAATTTAAGGCTTTTATTGACAGTATATATTTTTTAGAAAATGTTCGTTTAAATATTGCAATTGAACACGATCTAAAATCCTTTTTAAAGCTGAAGGTAAAAGTGAGGGATAAGATTGTGGCCGATGGATTGAATGATGAAACTTTCGATGTTACCAATAAAGGAATCCATCTTGACGCGGTAAAGTTTAATGAAATTCTTGAGGATCCTAATACTATTCTTGTGGATATGAGAAATCATTATGAAAGTGAAATTGGACGTTTTAAAGGAGCAATTACGCCCGATGTTGACACTTTTCGGGATTCTCTCGATATCATAGAAGAAGACTAGAAGGAGCACAAAGAAGATAAAAATCTTGTAATGTATTGCACAGGAGGAATTCGGTGTGAAAAGGCAAGTGCCTACTATAAACATAAAGGTTTTAAAAAAGTTTTTCAGCTGGAAGGCGGAATTATTGAATACGCAAGGCAGGTCCAGAATTTAAATCTTGAAAACAAATTTTTAGGAAAGAACTTTGTTTTTGATCACAGGAGAAGTGAAAGAATTTCAGATGAAGTAATTTCCAACTGCCATCAATGCGGTAAACCCTGTGATACTCATGTAAACTGTGCTAATGAGGCATGTCATTTGCTTTTTATCCAGTGTGAAGAATGCGCAAAGGCTATGAATGACTGCTGCTCGACAGCATGTAAAGAGGTGGCAGCATTGCCCTACGAAGAGCAGAAAGCCCTGCGCAAAGGAATACCCAACAGCAATAAAATTTTCAAAAAAGGACGGTCTCAGGTCTTGAAATACAAGCAGTAAAAGGGGGTAAATTGCCATACCGATAATATTGGTATATTTACCTCTTAATGTAATATGAACATAAAGTTCAACAGGTTGCTCTGTTAGAACTTCCAATATATAATCGATTTATGGGATGTACCAGTTGCTCGACCGGAAACGGTCAGCCAAAAGGATGTAAAAATAATGGAACCTGCGGAACAGATGGTTGTAATAAATTAACTGTTTTTGATTGGTTATCGAATATGTCTCTGCCTAATGGGGTAGAGCCTTTTAATTGTGTGGAAGTCCGGTTTAAAAACGGACGTAAACATTTTTTTAAGAACACTGAAAATTTAACATTAAGTATAGGTGATGTTGTTGCTACTGAAGCTTCACCGGGACACGATATTGGAGTAGTAACCCTAACAGGTGAACTCGTAAGGGTCCAGATGAAAAGGAAGAAGGTAGCCGAAGACAGTGCCGAGGTACTAAAAATATATAGAAAGGCTTCTCAACGTGACATCGATGTGTGGCAGGAAGCCAGAGATCGTGAAGACGCGATGAAAGTAAGGGCGAGGGAGCTGGCAATCCAGCTAAACCTTAGCATGAAGATCAGCGATATTGAATTCCAGGGAGATGCTTCCAAAGCTACATTTTACTATACAGCAGAGGAAAGGGTCGATTTTCGCCAATTGATCAAGGAATTTGCAAGGGAATTCAGCACCAGGATCGAAATGCGCCAAATTGGTTTCAGGCAGGAAGCTTCTCGTCTTGGAGGTATTGGTTCCTGTGGCAGGGAATTGTGTTGTTCCACCTGGTTAACAGATTTTAGATCTGTGAACACTTCGGCAGCTAGATATCAGCAACTTTCTTTAAATCCTCAAAAGCTGGCAGGACAATGCGGGAAGTTAAAATGTTGTCTTAACTATGAACTAGACACTTATCTTGATGCCTTGAAAGCATTCCCAAAAACTGAAATAAAGCTTTTCACAAAAAAAGGAACAGCAGCCTGTCAAAAAATTGACATTTTTCAGGGTTACTTATGGTATGCCTATGAAGGAGACTGGATGAACTGGCACAAGTTAACAGCCGAACAGGCCAATAAAATTATTAAAGCCAATAATGATAAAGAGCCTGTTGCCAGCCTGGAGGAATATGAAGTTCTTGTAGAAGCAGAGAGCAAGACTAAATCGGACTTTAACAATGTGGTAGGACAGGATAGCCTTACCAGATTTGATAAACCTAAAACTGCCTCGACCGGAAAAAAACGAAGGAAAAATAAACGAAAAAAAGGAAAACCTTCTAATAATGCATAAATCGTCTCTTACGGTTTTAGTTATTGCTGTTGTACTTTTTATTTCCTGTGATTCTAACAGAGTCTATGACAGGTATGAAAGTCTTCCCAATACATGGAATAAAGATTCAATTATTACGTTTAAACTTGATAATGTTGATTCCCTGCAAACCTATAACCTGTTTATAAACATTAGGAACAACAATGATTTTGCCTATAGTAATTTGTTTCTTATAACCCAGATCCAGTTCCCGCATGGAAAGGTGATCACTGATACCCTGGAGTACAGGATGACCACTCCATCTGGTGAATGGCTTGGCACAGGTTTTGGAGACGTGAAGGAAAACAAACTCTGGTACAAAGAAAATGTACGGTTTGATGAACCCGGGGATTACAAAGTTTTCATTCAGCACGCCATGAGAAAAAGCGGGAATGAAGAAGGTATTAAAGATCTTGAGGGAATATCAGATGTAGGATTTCGCATCGAAAATACGCAGAACAATTAAGTTTATCCAATGGCCAAAAAAACAAAAAAAACACATTCTGGTTACCGCAAATATATTATTGCCTTCTGGACCATCTTTGGGCTGGGACTTTTAACAATTGCCTTTTTATTTATACTTGCCGGGTGGGGTGCTTTTGGTAAAATGCCCAAATTTGAGGAGCTGGAAAACCCTGAAACCAATCTTGCAACAGAGATTTTTTCAGCCGATGGCGAAACGCTTGGTAAATACTACAGTGAGAACCGAACTCCAATAAAATATGAAGACCTTCCAGATCATTTGGTAAAAGCCCTTATAGCTACCGAGGATGAACGTTTTTATGAACATGCCGGGATTGATGCCCGTGGTACAATTAGAGCAGCGGTTTTCTTAGGGGAACGTGGAGGAGCAAGTACAATTACCCAGCAGCTGGCAAAGCAGCTTTTTACCGAAGATGTTTCAACAGATTTTATGGGGAGGGTTCTTCAGAAATTTAAGGAATGGATCATTGCCATCAGGCTTGAACGCCAGTATACTAAGGAGGAAATAATTACAATGTATTTTAACAAGCACGATTTCGTGTACCAGGCTGTTGGGATACGATCTGCGGCCAAGATATATTTTGATAAAGAAGCAAAAGATCTTGATATAGAAGAATCTGCAGTACTGGTTGGGATGTTGGTCAATGCGGCATATTACAATCCCATGCGAAGGCCTGAGCTGGTAGAACAGCGAAGAAATGTGGTGATTTCACAAATGGAGAAAAATGATTTCATTACGCCCGAAGAAGAAGATTCCCTTCAGGCATTGCCAATGAACATCAAGTTTTCCCCGCAGGGGCATGACGACGGGATTGCTACCTATTTTAGGGTTTACTTACAGGGTTTCATGCGGGATTGGATCAAGGATAACCCTAAGCCGGATGGGACAGAATACAACATCTACCGTGACGGATTGAAAATTTACACCAGTATCGACTCCAGAATGCAAGAGTATGCCGAAGAAGCGGTGCATATGCATATGACTCAACTTCAGAAGGAATTCGACAGGCAGAACAAGAATAATAAAACAGCACCTTTTAGGGATATTAGTCAGGAAGAAATTGACGATATTATTAATAGGGCTATGAAGGTTTCCGACCGATGGAAAAAAATGGAGGCTCAGGGGAAATCAAGTGAAGAAATAAGAAAATCATTTGATGTAAAGACTGAAATGAGGGTGTTTAGCTGGAAAGGCACAAAGGATACTGTCATGACCCCACGCGATTCAATTCGGTATTACAAATCTTATTTAAATGCCGGCCTAATGTCTATGACCCCACAAACCGGGGAAGTGAAGGCATGGGTTGGAGGGATCGACTTCAAACATTTCAAATTTGAACATGTGAAGCAGGCAAGGCGGCAGGTAGGTTCTACATTTAAACCTTTTGTTTATGCGACCGCTATAGATCAGTTAAAACTATCTCCATGTGATACGATGCCCCGAAACCATTTTACAATAGAGGCGGGAAAACATGGTAATCAAAATGACTGGTCACCTCGTAACAGCGATAATGAGTATAGTGGGATGCTAACTTTAAAAAGTGCTCTTGCTCAGTCTGTAAATACGATTAGTGCCCGGTTAATTGATAAAACAGGTACAGCTCCGGTTATTGAACTATTAAACAAATTAGGTATAGATACGCGAAATATTCCCGAAGTTCCTTCTATTGCCTTAGGAACCGCCGATATGAGCTTGTATGAAATGGTTTCAGCATATGCGACTTTTGTAAATGAGGGTGTTTATGTAAAGCCGGTGATCGTTAACAGGATCGAGGATAAGAACGGTACCATCCTTTATCAGCATACACCGGAGAGTCGGGATGTTTTAAGTGCTGAAGCCGCTTATGTTACGGTCAATTTACTGGAAGGAGTTACACAAAATGGATCAGGCCAGCGTTTAAGAGGTACCTGGGCAGGAGGATCAGATCATTATAAGAGAGCGGTAACAGGTTACCCTTACGATTTCAAAAATCCTATAGCAGGTAAAACCGGAACTACGCAAAATCAAAGTGATGGTTGGTTTATGGGAATGGTTCCTAACCTGGTTACAGGAGTTTGGGTTGGTGGAGAAGATCGTGCAGTGCATTTTCCCGGTATTACCTATGGACAGGGAGCAACAATGGCTTTACCCATTTGGGGAATTTATATGAAGAAGGTTTATGCCGATAATAATCTGGATATCTCGACTGGTGCATTTCCAAGACCGGAAAAGCTTTCTATAGAAATAGATTGTTACAGCTACGGGCAAAAAGATCCCGAGTTCCAGGCTATTCCGGACGAATTGGATTTTTAAAGAAGAAGAAAGTAATTATTATACAGGTCAATTAGCTAATGATTTAGTTAATTGACCTTTTTTTAGCTTCCGAAGAAAAATATAGAAGAATAAGTTTTAGTAGAAAGGGAAGGCTTTAATTCGATATCTGAAAACGTTGTAGTAAGACTAAGAATTTTGTAAATTTCCCAAAAATGAAACATCGATGATCAAAAAGACTGTAAAGAATGTGCAGACCGCCCTTGAAGGGGTAAAGGATGGAATGACTTTAATGCTGGGAGGATTTGGCTTAAGTGGGATTCCTGAAAATTCTATCTCACGGCTGGTAGAGCTAAACGTAAAGGAATTAACCTGTATATCCAATAATGCCGGGGTTGATGATTTTGGTTTAGGACTTCTACTTCATAAGAAACAAATAAAAAAAATGGTTTCCTCTTATGTTGGTGAAAACGCAGAATTTGAACGTCAAATGTTAAGTGGGGAGCTGGATGTGGAGCTTATCCCGCAGGGAACACTTGCTGCACGATGCCAGGCAGCACAACAAGGTTTTCCTGCGATTTATACCCCCGCAGGTTTTGGAACTGAAGTAGCAGAAGGCAAAGAAACCAGAGAGTTCGATGGTAAAATGTATGTACTTGAAAAAGCTTTTATAGCAGATTTTGCATTGGTAAAAGCATGGAAAGGGGACGAAGCAGGAAATTTAATATTTAAAGGAACTGCCAGAAATTTTAATCCGTTGATGTGTGGTGCTGCTACAGTTACTGTTGTAGAAGTAGAACATCTTGTAAAACCGGGAGAATTGGATCCAAATCAAATCCATATTCCGGGAATATTTGTTCAAAGGATCTTCCAGGGTGACAGCTATGAAAAAAGAATTGAGCAAAGAACAGTAAGGGAAAAATAATTTGAAGATTGGTTGATTTGAAAATTTTATAACTCTGAAAAGTAATGAGAGATGATAAAGAAAATTTAATTGTAAAGAAGACATTTGACTTTGCACTTGAAATTATTGATTTTACTGAGAAACTTAGATCTCTCCATAAATATGAAATGGCTTCTCAGCTTTTTAGAAGTGGAACTTCGGTGGGAGCTAATGTTTGGGAAGCACAAAATGCTGAAAGTCCTGCCGATTTTATTCACAAGTTTAAAATAGCCGCAAAGGAGGCTGAGGAAACCAACTACTGGTTTAAGCTCTGCAAAGCCTCTCCGCATTATCCTGATCCTCAAACACAAACTTTCTCCCTCCTAGAATCCATAATTAAAATAATTTCTAAAATCATTAGTTCCAGTAAAAAAATTAAAAAATAAAAGGATTGGATAATTCTCAAATTTTCTAATTCTCAAATCTTCAAATTATAAAAATATGTTAGATAAGAACGGTATAGCGCAACGTATAGCAAAAGAAGTAAAGGATGGTTATTACGTAAACCTGGGTATTGGAATTCCTACGCTGGTTGCCAATTTTGTTCGGGACGATATTGAGGTGGAATTTCAAAGTGAAAACGGAATTTTAGGAATGGGCCCTTTTCCTTTTGAAGGGGAAGAGGATGCAGATCTTATTAATGCAGGTAAACAAACCATTACCGCTTTGCCTGGAGCAAGTTTTTTTGATTCAGCCATGAGCTTTGGGATGATTCGTGGGCAACACGTTGATCTAACTATACTAGGAGCTATGGAAGTAGCAGAAAACGGGGATATTGCCAACTGGAAGATTCCCGGTAAAATGGTGAAAGGAATGGGTGGTGCCATGGATCTTGTAGCTTCTGCGGAAAATATTATCGTTGCGATGATGCATACTAACAGGGAAGGAGAGTCTAAACTATTAAAGAGATGTACTCTTCCATTGACCGGAGTTGGCTGTGTGACAAAAGTAGTAACAAATCTGGCAGTTCTGGAGGTTACAGATCGAGGTTTTAAACTGCTGGAAAGAGCGCCGGGTGTAAGTGTAGAAGATATTAAGAAGGCGACTGAAGGAACGTTAATAGTTGAAGGGGAAATTCCCGAGATGAAGCTTTAATTAATCAGTTTAAAATATAAACCCCCAAAAGGCGGTTTTTTGTGTAGAAACCAACAAGGTTTATTTTGCCTTTTCAACAACTCTGCTGAAACCTTTAGGATCTGTATTACCTTCTGTATTATAAAATAGAATACGGGAATCAGAGGAAATATTCAGTGAATTTTTTAAATCAGCAAATCTAGGGTCAGTCATAAGTGCAATAAACCCTGCAAAACCTCCTGCACCAGATTCTCCCGAAATAATTTTTTCTTCCGCTTTTTCAGCATAAAAAAGTTTTCTCATGGCCTCTTCCGTAAAAGTATCCTCGATTGCAATGGTCGCATCAATAGTAGAATTTAATATTTCCCAGGCAGTAGAGGAAGGGATTCCGCAGTTTAAACCAGCCATAATTGTAGTATAGTTTCCGGTGGGGCTTATTCTTTTTCCTGCCTTAAAAGAAGCTAATAATCCTGCGGCTTCCAAAGGTTCTACAACAATAAGTTTAGGCTTGTTTTGTTTGTACCTGTTTTCATAATACCAGGCAGCTGCAGCCGGCCAGCTTCCAACACCCGATTGTAAAAAAACAAAATCTACCTTAGAATCGTCCTCAACGTGAAGAGAATTTTCAAGTTCTTTAAAATGAGTGAGATAGCCTGCTTTTATATAAGCAGGAATTTCTTCATAACCTTCCCAGGCAGCATCCTGAACCAGTACCCAATTATTCTTTTCACTCATTTCCCTTGCATAAGTACTGGCCTCTTCATAATTCCCGTCGATCTCCTCAACAACAGCTCCTTCATTTCTAATCGCTTCTATTCTTGAGACTGTAGTGCCTTTTGGAACATACACATAAGATTTTTTGCCGTGTAAAGCTGATGCCCAGGCCACAGCGCGACCATGATTTCCATCTGTGGCCGTACAAAAAACTTTTATTCCGGGATCTTCATTTAGAAGCTGATAAATAGCAAAAGAGGCACCTAAACCTTTAAAAGCATTTAAGCCAAACCTGTGGGATTCATCTTTTATATAAATCTCTTTGACCCCAAATTCCTTAGCAAGATCTTTCCGGTCAACAAGCGGAGTTTCCTTATAAGCTTTTAGGGATTTGTGGAAATTCAGCGGATTGCTTTCTGCTAAAATTTTGGTCGTAAGGCTTTCAGTTAAACCTTCTTGGTTGTTATTTATGATATAAGGAGAGGAATTCATTTTAGCGTATGTTTATAACCTCCATTTAAAGGATTTGTCATCAATTGCACGCATGGTGCAAAGTATTCCTTCAAGATGGTCATACTCGTGCTGCAGGAGTTCAGACAGGTCATTGGTGAGTTTCATTTCGCAATATTGCCAGTTCTCATCAAGATATTCAATAACTGCTTCCTTATGTCTCTCAACTTTTACCAGTAGATTAGGAAAGCTCATACAATCGTCCCAAAGTTGAAATTTCTCCTCGCTTAAATACTTAAATGAGGGATTGATAAAAATTACAGGTTTATCAATGTTCATATATATCAGCCTTTTCATAATTCCCAGCTGGGGTGCTGCAATTGCACGGCCAAAATTATATTTAGTCCTAATTTCCTGCATCACGTTATGAAGATCCTCAACCCACTCTTTAACCAATGGAAGTTCTTCTTTTGTAACGGGTTCACATACTTCATAAAGTCGTGGATCCCCTAACAGCACCATGTCGTTAAGATTTTTCATAATTTATTCTCTGTTTTTCTTCATTCGCTTGGGTCCATACCAAAGCCAGAATCCGGTTACCGTAAATAAAAATAAGCCCGTTCCCATTATGGTGGTGTACGCTACTTTAATTACTCCATTGGTACCTGCAATTTCGTCTAATATGGAAGCATCATGTACACGCTCAATAAAGTCCGATTTGCGCTCCCCGTAGGATAAAACTTTGCCGGAAACGCCATCCAACTGCACTTCATTAAAAGTGTTTTTGAAGGTAAATTTTAAAATGCCTTTTTCTTTGCGAATATCTATACGATCCAGTTCGGGATTAATTCCTTGTATGGAATCCCTAACAGCGTTTAGGGCAATATCGTGAAGTCGTTCTATAGGGAGCCACTCTTCAAAATTAGAAGAAGTTCCTTGTTGGGTTTCCGGAAGTAAATATCCGTTACTGTGCTTTTTCCATCCCAATAATACTGCGGTTATAGCGACAATAAAGAAAAAGGAAAATAATAAAATACCTGTTACACGATGAATTTTTCTGAATATCCTAAGCCATTTAGCCTGTCTCTTCCTTCTTTCTTTTTCTGACATAATTTATTGTTCAACAAGGCTGAATATTAATTTCCTTCCCTAATGGAAGATAAAACTGCCCGTCCTAAACCTCAGAACAGGCAGAAATATTATTTAAGGCTAAAAGTCTTTACTGGTTTAAAAGGAGAAATATTTACCTGTTCCATTTTAATCCTATAAGCAGGCCATTCCTTTTCGTAGAAGGTATTTACTTGTTTCAAAGCTTCGTTAAGAGCAGTTTCCGCTTGTTCAACTAAAGTGTTTTCTGTTTTTGTCACACCTTCAGGGCGGCTTTGAATATAGTTAGATGCAAGACCTAATCGGTTTGCAACATTCGCTTCCTGGCTTCTTACTATCCCCTGTCGCTCATCTACTTCACCTAAGAAAAGGGCAATATTTTTATCAATTTCTTTTACTATTGCTTCTGATGCTTTAATTTCCTCCTCGTATTTCTTTTTATCTTCTTCTTTTAATTTCTTCTGAAAATCTTCTGCTGTTCTCTTGCTTTCGGCTAATTGTTTAACAGCATTGGCAGCAACCTGGGTCATTTCCTCTACACCCTTTCCGGCTTCATAAATTTCTGAAATAGCTTTTTGAGAAACAGTCAATCTTGGATCACTCTCTACCGTTAAGTTGGTTGTGGTTTGCTGGTCTCCATAAGACATAACTACTTTATAAGTTCCCGGTTTTACATTTACTCCACCGGGCTCAGATCTTCTTTCACGTATGGTTCTGGAAGGCCTTTCGACTCCTGCTTCATCCATATACCATCTCATTTTGTAGAATCCTGAAGAATCTGGAGCTTTCGTTTTTAATGTGCGTACAAGCCTTTCTCCATCAAAAATCTTTAAGGTAACAGAATCACTTGTTTTTGTGATTTCCTTTTTCGCTTCATCCGAAAGGATTTTATCTACTTCTTTGGCAGAAGAAGCATCCGTTTTTATTGGATTGATGAAGTAGGTGATTTGAGCACCACCCGGGCGATTTTCTCCATCGAATGTGGCATCTCCCCCAAATCTACTGCCAGTAGGTTGCTGGAATGCAGCCAGATAAGCTGTTGGAGGATCAAAAACTTTAATAGTTCCCGGAGCTCCTGTTTTAATAGTGTTTAATAAGGCTTTATCTTTAGCTATTGCTTTTAACGGCCTTAGATCATCAAGAACCCAGAAGGAGCGTCCAAATGTACCTATTACCAGGTCATTCTCCCTTGGGTGTATTACCATATCTTTTACAGGAACGGTTGGGAATCCATTTGTCCATTTTTCCCAGTTGGCACCTGCATCTATAGAGGTATACAAACCATCATCTGTTCCCAGGAACATTAAATTGGGCACTTCAGGATCTTCAATTATGGACAATGCATAACTAAGAACATCTTTTTCATCTACGATTCTATTCCAGGTTTTGCCATAGTTGGTTGTTTTGAAAACGTATGGCTTGTAATCGAATCTTCTGTAATTATTAGCAACCAGCAAAGCTTCGCCTTTGTTTCTTGGGGAAGCTTTTATTTGTGCGATCCAGCTACCTGCGGGTAGCCCTTTAAGATTTTGGGATACATCTGTCCAGCTGCCACCTCCATTTTGGGTGTAAAAAACTTTTCCGTCGTCAGAACCTGTCCAAAGCATTCCCTTTTCAACGGGAGATGGCTCAATAACTAAAATAGTAGTATGATTTTCTGCTCCTGTAGCATCCATTGTAATACCGCCACTTTCAGATTGTTTCTGCTTTTCCGGATCATTAGTGGTAAGATCGGGAGAAATTACTTCCCAGGTTAACCCTTTATCTGTTGATTTGTGAACATACTGACTTCCAAAGTAAAGAGTGCTATTGTCAAAAGGGTCAATATTAATAGCAGAGTTCCAGTTAAAACGGAGTTCAACTTTTGGATCGGGATGAGTTGGTCTAACGGTGTAATTGTTACCTGTAACCCAATCGTACCTGCTAACATATCCCTGCTGGCTCATAGACCAACCATACTGACTATTGTCCCTGTCGGGCACTACATCAAATCCATCCCCAAAGGAGATCTCCTGCCAATATGAATTTTTAATACCCTGGTCCTTCCAGACGTAAGCAGGTCCTCTCCAGCTGCCGTTGTCCTGCATCCCGCCATATACATTATAGGGATATTCATTATCTACTGCAACATGATAAAATTGGCCAACCGGAAGATTTTCCACAAATCTCCAGTTCTTCCCTCCATCGCGGGTAATATTTAAACCGCCGTCATTCCCGTCGATCATAAATTCCGGATTATCAGGATTTATATACCAGGCATGGTGATCAGGATGTATTCCGTTTGCAACACCATAAGCAGGCATTAGCTCCTTAAAGCTCTTTCCTCCATCTTCAGATACATTTACGTAAGTAAATATGCTGTAGACCCGGTTTTCATTATTTGGAGCAACATAAATTTCTGCATAATAAAAGGGGCGGTTTCCAATTTCGTCCATATTATCATTGACCTTTACAAAGTTTTCACCACCGTCATCAGAACGATAAAGGGCATTCTTTTTTGCCTCTACATAAGCATAAACAACCTCTGGTTTTCCGGGAGCAATTGCTAAACCTACTCTTCCAAGATCACCTTCCGGAAGTCCGTTTTTCTCATCTAATTTCTTCCAGTTGTCACCACCATCATAGGTGATAAATATTCCAGATCCCGGGCCGCCTGAATTGAAGAACCATGGCTCACGCTTGTGTTCCCACATAGCGGCGATAATCTTATTAGGATTGGTTGGATCCATTACCATATCTGCAGCACCCGACTTGTTGTTGGTGAACAAAATCCTCTCCCAGCTCTTTCCGCCATCTTTAGTCCTGTAAACTCCGCGTTCAGGATGCTCCCCCCAGGGAGAACCAATAGCTGCAGCATACACTGTATTAGGATCCTGGGGATCTATAATTACCCGGTGAATATGACGGGTGTTCTCTAACCCCATTTTTTTCCAGGTTTTACCTGCATCAAGAGATTTGTAGATTCCGAAACCGCCATTTAAACTGTTTCGGGGATTTCCCTCTCCCGTGCCTACCCAAACTACTGAAGGGTTGGATTGCTGAACAGCAACAGCTCCAATCGATGCTGTTTCTTCATTATCGAATATAGGTTTCCAGGATACACCTCCCGAAGTAGATTTCCATAATCCACCCGATGCTGAACCTGCATATATGATATCAGGATTACTTCTTACAACATCTATAGTGGTAATTCTTCCACTCATCCCCGCAGGGCCTATGTTACGAGGTTCTATATTTTTAACCAGATCCATATCCAGTTTTTGGCCTGAGGATATAAAGGGTAACATAAAAAGTAAAAGGATAGAGAATCGTTTCATGATTTATAAAATGGGTTAAAGCGCTAAAGTTAAGGAAATCTTAAAAAGCTATTCTTAAAAAATTGTTAACCGAAAATTTTAATTTACTGCAAAAGATCAATGTTTATCAGCTCTAAATAGAATACATAGGTTTAGTTACAGAATGATGTGCCAGATTTTATTACTATTTGTAAAATATTTCAATCTTAATGTAAAAAATACTTTACTAATTAAATACTTTGTTTTACATTTGTCAGATATTAATCCATTAAATATGAAAACAAACAATTTAATTTCGATGAGATAAAAAATAATAGAGAAGCTGGTACTTCCATTTCTTGTTATTATATTCTATTATTTTTTCTCACCTACCCTTTTATTTTGATCCTAACGATTTTTTGGCAATAGCTGAAAATGTTTTTAAGCAAGGAGCTCCCGGCTTTACTATTAATGCTGTTTTTGAAAATATTCTCACTATAATTTTACTTGAGCTTAAACATTCCTTCATCAGTTCTTATTCACTTAATTTTTTTTAATCATGAAAGTAAAATATCTTCTACCACACAGGTATAAAAAATTTGGTTGGTTAATCTTATTGCCATCACTCCTAATCGGCCTATATGTCTTTACAACTCATCCCGAACCAGAGTTTCTTGACGCAAAGGTATTTGCCTTGGTAGACGAGGACATTTTTGAAGATCCGGAGTATTTTAAAGTCGTAAACAATAATATTTTAGATGAATTAATAGGAGTTTTAATCATCGTAGGAGCCATTCTTGTGGCTTTTTCCAGGGAAAAAGTTGAAGATGAATTTATTACGAAAATCAGGCTTGAATCCCTCGTTTGGGCTACTTATATTAACTATGCAATTTTGCTTGTTTCTCTTATTCTAATATATTATATAGCATTTTTGTCGGTAATGATCTTAAACATGTTTGCTCTTCTGTTGTTTTTCATCATCAAGTTCCACTGGGAAATCTGGAAATTGAATAAATCTTTGAGTTATGCAGAATAGTATAAAAGTAGAGCGGGCGAAGAAGAACTTTACACAGGCCGATTTAGCGTCACTGGCTAAGGTTAGCCGCCAGACAATAAATGCTATGGAATTGGGTAAGTATGTACCCTCGACTGTTCTGGCATTAAAACTTGCCGACATATTTGAAGTTGAGGTAAGTGAGATCTTTCAACTGGAAGAAGGAGATTGGGAATAAAACAAAACCTGCTTTTGCAGGTTTTATTTTTATCTAATTTAATTTACTTCAAATACTTATCGAACCAGTTAATATATCTCTCATAACGGTCTTTAATAAAAGTAGGTTTACTAATACCATGAAATTCCCCGGGGTAAACAACCAGCTGGGTTTCCTTTCCCAACCTTTTCATAGCCTGGTACATTTGTTCAGAGTTAATAATTGGAACATTCCAGTCATCACTTCCACCAATCCATAGGGTAGGAGTCGTAATTTTATTCACATCGTTAAAAGGGGAAATTCGTTCCCAGGCTTCGGCATTTTCCCAGGGAAGCCCCAGTTCTTTCTCCCATAATAACTGATAATGATCGTGCCCGTAATTGGTTCTATACAAAGCCTCGCTTGCACCAGAAATTGCAGCTTTGAATCTGCCGGTTTTGGTAATCATATGATTGGTTAAAACCCCTCCATAAGACCAGCCTCCAACACCTAATTTTTCAGGATCTACATACCCTTTTTTTATTACATGATCAACGCCCGCCATTATATCCTGAAAATCCTTGGTACCCCAATCTGCAAAAATAGCTTCAGAAAATTCCTGACCGTACCCGGAGGAACCTCGGGGATTAATAAGAAGTGTCACATAGCCATTAGCGGCAAAAAGTTGTGCCGGAGTATTATATGAATAATCATATTGCGCTACAGGCCCACCATGGATCCAGACGATTGCAGGATATTTTTTAGAAGGATCAAAATTTATGGGTTTTACAACAAAGCCCTCAATACTACTTCCGTCTCCGCTTTTAAATTTTATTTTTTCAACAACCGGTTTTTGAACATTCTTTAATACAGGATCATTAAAAAACGTAAGCTTTTTCAGTTGATTTCCTGTAAAAGAATATATTTCGTGTGGTTCAAGACTTTTTCCCAGTTGCAATGCCACAAGACCATTTTTCAAATCAAAGTCATAGATGCTTATCTCACCATCTACCACTCTTTTTAAATTTTTTCCGGTAGGATCAATAGATGCCAGAACAGATTTTCCTTCCTCCTCAAGCAAGAAATGAATTTTACCATTTTCAGAAAATTTAAGGTCGCTAACATTCCTGTCAAGAGATTCAGTTAAAATCTGAGGTTTTCCACCCGTGGCAGGAATAACAGCTAAATGGTTTGTTGCATACCAGATAGCATCCCCATCTGTAATAGTAGTATAGGCAATGGATTTTCCATCGGGGCTCCAGGTAGGGGAACCATCTGAATTTTCATTTTTGGTTACCTGGATAAGATTTTTTCCTTTGTCGTTATTATCTGCAGAAACAATCCAGATATCATTATTGGTATTGCCATCAGGATTTTCTGTCCTGTTGCTAACAAAAGCAATTTGTTTACTATCTGGACTCCAGGAAGGATTACTATCGTCAAATTCACCAGAGGTAATTTGAACTGCTGCCGTATCACCGGGCTTTATAGTATAAAGATGGGTTCTCCGGTTGTCAAGATATCCCACGTAATCTCTTTTAAATTGTAGCCGGTCAATTACATAGGGCTTTGGTTTCTTATCGTCCTCCTTTGTTTCGGTTAGTTCTTCAGGCTTGGCGTCTTTAATTAAAAGAAGAATTTTTTCTCCGTTAGGTGACCATTTATATCCCGAAATTCCCTGTTTAACAGAGGTAATCTTTTCAGCTTCTCCTCCCTGGCGGTTTAACGACCAAACCTGGGAATTGCTTTCATTTTTATCTGCAACAAAAGTGAGAAATTTATTGTCAGGACTCCATTGAGGATCACTTGCAGAATATCCTTTTCCCGTCATTGGTATTGCTTCTCCTCCCTGAGAAGGTACCATCCAGATCCGGGTTTCCGATTTGTCCTTTGCAGTATCTATTTCTTTAACAGTAAAAGCTATCCATTTCCCATCGGGACTAATTTTAGGATTAGATACAGTTTTAAGACTTAAAAGATCTGCTATATTAAGCGGCCTGTTTTCCTGGCCAAATGAATTTGAAATATGAATAAAAAGGAAGGCAAGGAGTGGGATGATTTTTTTTGTAAACATTTATTGCGGGAATTAGATTAGAAATATAGAAAATATGTACTTATTTAAATACGGGTTATCTGATTTTTAGAGGTGTATTATATTTTTAAAATGGCCATTTGTATAATTTTAAATCTTTTCCTGAAGGTGATTATGTCGAAGTTCATAATGGAGTGCCTTATTATCGTAACGGGAAAGTAGCTTCTGCGCCTCTTCCGGAACAAATACTTCTTCATAATTTTCTCCCACTAACTGTTTGACAGATTCTATACTTGTAAAAGAAATGATGGTCATAAATTCCACCTCATCTTCATGCTAGCGCCTTAGAACCTGGAAATCTATAAAACCATCAATCTTCTTTTCCGAGACCTTTGGTATTACGAATGTTTTTAATAGGTTTTCGTAAACATCTGCATTTGATTTTTCAGTATAACCGTGCTAAATTCTCTTGATCATTTCTTCTGAATATATTATTACTGAATCCTCATTATTGACTGAAAAAGGGAAAATTTTAATTTTCTCCAGCATTTTCTCTAAGTTAATCTAAAAGTCAAACCTTGCCTCCTTAATATTACCCAATAATTCTTATCTTATTAGTACGAAAAACCAAAAAGAATTTTTTAATGAAAATTGCTACTTATAATGTCAACGGTATAAATGCTCGATTACCGGTTTTATTGAAATGGCTGGAAACTGCAAAACCGGATGTTGTTTGTCTTCAGGAATTAAAATCTCCCGATGAAAAAATTCCGAAGAAGGAAATAAGGGAAGCAGGATACAACGCTTTATGGTACGGGCAAAAAAGATGGAATGGAGTAGCAATTCTTACAAAGAATCTTGAGATCAATGAAATCTGCAGAGGTCTTGGAGGAGAACGCGATGACGATCAAAGCAGGTATCTTGAAGCTCTAGTGGAAGATATTACCATCTGTTGCCTATACCTGCCAAATGGAAATCCTGCACCCGGTCCTAAATTCGACTACAAAATGAGATGGTTTGATAGATTATCAATACGTTCTGCAGAGCTGCTGGCCCTCGACACTCCTGTAATTTTGACAGGGGATTTTAATGTTATGCCTACAGAGAAAGATGTTTACAAACCCGAAAGATGGGTAGATGATGCTCTTTTTAGGCCCGAAGTACGCGAAGCATTTCATAATCTTCTTAAACAAGGTTGGACAGATGCTATCAGGGCTTTACATCCTGATGAAACCATCTATACCTTTTTCGATTATTTTAGAAACGCTTATGAACGTAATGCGGGATTGAGAATCGACCATTTTTTGCTAAGTAAACATTTAAAAGAAAGCTTAAAAGCTGCAGGAGTTGACAGAGAAGTACGGGGCTGGGAAAAAACCAGCGATCACGCGCCGGTATGGATCGAAATTGGCAAGCAATAAAAACCCGCCTTTAAAGCGGGGTATATTTTAGATTCTTCCGTTGGCCTCAACCCATTTGAACTGGTGTTGATCTTGTGGAATAGCAATTCTGTTAGCAATCCTGGTCATTCTATCCGGTAGGGCCATTAAGTAATCCCTGGCTTTTTCAGCTTCATCTGTAAGAGACGTGAACTTGTCAATTTCCCAGTAATCATTAAGTTTTTGAAGAATATCTATATAATCGTAAGTTGTATACACACCAAGTCTTTGAGCTGCATTTGAAAAATTTTCAAAAGCTTCAGAAATTCCCTGTCCAGATTCTCTAATGAACTGAGCCGGCATAACAATCTTTTTCTTCATCATATCGTTGAAAGCAAGCATCATTTCGCTAGGATCGTATTCAAAAATAGTTTTTACAAATTCCCTGTAAGCAAGGTGATGCCTCATTTCATCCCCGGCAATAATGCTACACATTTTAGACAGCATTTTGTTGCCTTTTTTCTTGGCTAATTGTCCTACACGTTTGTGAGAAATATTGGTAGCCAGTTCCTGAAAACTCGTATAAACAAAGTTTTTATAAGGGTCCCTTCCGGTACCAATATCAAAACCGTCGTTTATTAAATATTGGGTAGTTTTCTCAATTTCCCGCATATCCACACGTCCCGAAAGGTATAAATACTTGTTCAGGGTATCCCCGTGCCTGTTCTCTTCACCTGTCCAGTGCCTTATCCACTTCGCCCAACCATTTGCCTGCCCTTGAGTAGCACCGTGTTGTTCCACACCTTCCATATCCATTAACCAGGATTCATAAGTAGGTAGGGCTTCTTCCGTAACCATGTCGGCTACTAAAACAACCCAGAAATCATAACCTAATTCTTTTGCTTCTTCTCTTATCTGGACAATTTCATCCATATAATTTTCCTGCTGAAGATTTGGCAAGAGATCTGTTGGCTGCCAGATTTCTTCTACAGGTATTAAATATTTTTCTACAAACTTGTCGATCTGTTTTTCGACAGTTTGCATAACTTCTAAACGAATATTATCTAAGGCCATAATTTAAATTTAAAGTAGACTTTCCTTTACAAAATTAGTCCATAAAGGGGCAGGATACTGTTTTTCTATACAAAAACGATGCTAAGTTTATATATAGGACTCAAATATAACATTATATTACAGGGTTTGTGTATAAAAAAATCTTAATTTCTGCCCTGTTCATCTGAGTATAACTGGTATACCGGCTCACTTTGCCATACTTTTTTGGTTTCAATATCTATTGCAGATAATTTTCCTTTAAACGCAGCGCCTGTATCTACATTCCAAATATTGGCTGCATTTACGGGTTCTTCTTTATTTATTCTTGTTACCGGGGTATGTCCTATGTAAATTTCCCTGAACAATTTTAAACGCTTTGGATAAAAATCGTGGGATTGTGGCATTTCTTTATCTATAGACAGAGCAGTCTCCCATAAAGTTCGGTCCCAGTAGAAGGAATTTTCATGATATTCTTTTTCGGGACCGTGGAGGTTTGTAAATCCTGCGTGAACAAACAGCCTGTTTTCATTATCTATATAATAATTTACCATTTGCTCATAAAACGTCATATGAGCCTGTTTTTCTCCTGAAGAAAAATTACGGTAAGCGTCAATACTCGATTGACCTCCATGCTGAAGCCACTGTTCATTTAATTCGCCGGTTTTTAACCAGCGATAAGTAAGATCATCGTGATTTCCTCTTAAAAAGATGCAGGAATTTTGTTTGGCGAGTTCTATTAAGTAAGTAACAACATTGGCAGAATCACTCCACCCGTCTACATAATCGCCTAAAAAAATTAACTGATCATCTGGTGTTACTTCAATTTTTTTTAGCACCTGCAATAAAGCTTTTAACCCCCCGTGAATATCTCCAAAAGCTATTGTTCTCCTCTTCATCTTCTTAATTATATTTTACTTTTCTTAATATACGCATACTATCTTTAAAACTCTGATAAACCTTTTCTCCCTTTAATCGCAGTAATTCTTTAGCAGATTCCAATTTTTCTATGGCATCTTCAAATCCATTTAAATAACAAATTAAGTAGGAGGCAGATAATGATAAAAGGTCTTTTTCATCATTTTTTGAAAGAACAAAATTGTTCTTTAATTTATTTAACAAGGAATTATTCGAGTTATAAATGTGGTGCAGGATTTTTTTATCAAATTGAGGCGGATCAAATAAAAGCGTACTCTCAATATCATAGCCTGCGTTTTCCTTAAACCGAATAATAACTTCTTCTAAAGGATAATATTGAAATTTATCATTTATTCCAAAGTTTACATACTCAACAATCCTGAAATTATCCTGATCAATTTCAATACTTACCTCATCAAGATCTGAATAAAACAACTTTACCTGTTCATTGATAAGTTCAATATCCACTCTCGAATAGTAGATTTCATCCCTTGACTTCTTCATTTTTCCTGCCCAACAGACGACAAAATATTCCTTAAAAACTTTGTAAGTAGGATGGTAATCCTTACGTTTTCTCATAAAATCGAAAACACCATCTAAGGTTAGTTCAATATTATTGTGAGAATGCTTCTCAATGGATTCTACAATAGTAGAATTAATATCTTTTAGTTCAATATCATAAGCCTTAGGCATACTTATACTGCCTTCTCTAAAGAATACGGAACCTCCGTAATATTTCCATATGTTTTTTCGGAGGGAGCATATTTTTCCCTTATTGGGTCTTATCGTTACCAGGCCCACAACCTGGTCATCTTTTAAATGTGGAAAAGGGATATTTTCGTAAGAAACCAGGGGTGGATTTGTAAGGTAGGCATTAATAAGATTCTGGATCTTGCTGTCGTCAAAGAAATCGACACCTGTAATTTCATTATCCTCATCCTCCACACCTATTACAATGAAGGAATTATTATAAGGATTGGAATTGGAGAGCGCACAAATATGTTTAAGGAACTTTGCTTTACCTTCTTTAAGATTAATATTCAGTCGCCGCTTTTTATCGTAAAAACTATTCTCATCATTGTGAGCCAGCAAATTCTTTATTAAAAGGCGTTTATTAATCATATCCGGCTGAACCTTGAATCAAGTTTTTTAATGTACGGTTAATTATCCTTATTAACAATGGTACTACTGGCCTGAGCCGATGGCATTACGGTAAGATCTGCAATATTAACATGGGCTGGACGTGTTACCATAAATACTATTATTTCGGCAATATCTTCAGGAGTTAAAGGATCAAAGCCGTTATATACATTATTTGCTCTTTCTTCATCTCCTTTAAATCTCACATTGCTGAAACCCGTTTCAGTTAAACCGGGATTCACGGCGCCCACTCGAATATTTGTTTTATTAAGATCTATACGCATTCCCTGGTTAATGGCATCTACTGCAAATTTACTGGCACAATAGACATTTCCATTAGGATAGACTTCCTTTCCTGCGGTAGAACCTATGTTTACAATATGACCCTTGTTCCTTTCTATCATCCCCGGGATTATTGCTTTGCTTACATATAATAAGCCTTTAACGTTAATATCCAGCATAGCGTCCCAATCCTCTATACTGCCCGATTGAATTGGGTCGAGTCCATGAGCATTTCCCGCATTATTTATTAGAATATCTATAGCTTGAAATTCCTCAGGTAAACTACCAATAAGATCAAAAACAGCTTTTTTATCCCGCACATCGAAGGAAAGAGTTTTTACTTTTACCTGTTGTGATAATTCAGCTTCTAATTCCAGTAAAGCTTCCTTTCTTCTTCCACATAAAACCAGATTTATTTTATTTTGAGCAAAAGCTTTAGCAGTAGATCTACCTATACCGCTTGTTGCACCGGTTATTAAGGCCGTTTTCGTCATTGTTTTTTTGTTAAAGATATTATTTTCACATTTAAATCCCGAATTCAAAAAGTCGGCTTCATTTATTAAAATACTGTTAATAGCTGTTAATTACAGTTAAAACTGCCGAGTCCTTTATAATCTGAGGATTCTATCGACGTTAGCTGTCCAAACTCAAATCAATTAAATATGAAAATGAAACTCGGAAAACTTGAATTAAAAAATTTTACAAGATTATTTTTGGCTGCTTTAGCCGTTTGTTTATTCATAAGTTGTAGTGACGACGATTCCGACGAAGAAACTGCCAGGGTAATGGTGCGAATGACAGATGCCCCTGGAGATTACGATGCGGTATTTGTTGATGTCCAGGATGTGATGATTAAAGCTAATGCCACTGGTGGTAATGATGAAGAAGGTTGGATTAGTGTTGGTAATGTTGAAACAGGGGTGTATGATCTTTTAGAATTAACGGGTGGTGTTACCCAATTACTGGCAAATTCTGAAGTTCCTGCAGGATTTTACAGCCAAATGAGGTTAGTTTTAGGAAATAACAATTCCATCATAGTAAATGGTGAGACACAGCCTTTAAGTACTCCAAGTGCACAACAGTCTGGTTTAAAACTGCAGTTGAATCAGGAATTAGAAGCGGGAAAAGATTATGAATTTCTACTTGATTTTGATGTAGATCGCTCTATTGTAAGTGCAGGATCTTCAGGTGGATTTTCTTTGAAGCCGGTTATTAGAATGTCTGCCACAGCACAAACTGGTGTAATTAGTGGTGAAGTACATCCTTCAGCAATAAATGGGGCAGGAATTCAAAGTCTTGTAAAGGCAGAAAACGCAACTACTACAATTTCCGCTTATACAAATGCTAATGGCGCTTTTGTTCTTAACGGAGTTCCTGCAGGAACCTATAGAATAACCGTAACCCCGGCAGTAGCATCAGGACTTTCAGTTAAAACTATTTCTAATGTGGAAGTAGCTCAGGGAGCAACTGTAGATTTAGAAACGATATTTCTGAATTAATTTCAATTCTGACATAATATTAAAAAGCAGCGAATTTTTCGCTGCTTTTTTATTTCGGCCTATTTATTGTTAAAACCTTTGCCAATATATTTCAATTTGCACCGTTCACTAATTGTGAATATATTCACAGGTTTAAATAAAAAATTAATGATGGAGAACAACACTTCTATAGACATTTCGAGCTTAAATGAGAGAATAGAAAGAGAAAGTGCTTTCGTAGACTTACTTACTAATGAAATTAATAAAGTTATTGTAGGTCAAAAAGAGATGGTAGAACGTTTGTTGATAGGCCTTCTTGGACAGGGGCATATCCTACTGGAAGGAGTGCCGGGATTAGCAAAAACCCTTGCAATCAATACTCTTTCCCAGGCAGTTCATGGAACCTTCAGCAGAATTCAATTCACACCAGATCTTCTTCCCGCAGATGTTGTGGGAACAATGATTTACAATATAAAGCTAAGCGACTTCAGCATTAAAAAAGGACCCATTTTTGCAAATTTTGTTCTTGCAGATGAGATTAACAGGGCGCCGGCTAAAGTACAATCAGCATTGCTGGAAGCTATGCAGGAAAAGCAGGTGACAATTGGGGATACAACCTTTAAGTTGGACAGGCCATTTTTGGTGCTGGCGACTCAAAACCCGGTGGAGCAGGAAGGAACATATCCGCTTCCAGAAGCCCAGGTGGACAGGTTCATGCTTAAAACTGTTATCAAATATCCGCAAATGGCAGAAGAGCAGCTTATTGTTAGGGCCAATTTAAAAGGCGGATTTGAAAAGGTAAATCAGGTAGTTAGTCTTGAGCAAATTGCTAAAGCGCAGGCTGCCGTACGGGATGTTTATATGGATGAAAAAATTGAAAAGTACATCCTGGATATCATTTTTGCCACCCGTACTCCTGAAAAATATAAGCTGGCAGAATTAAAACCTCTAATCAACTTTGGAGCTTCTCCAAGAGGAAGTATTAATCTTGCAATAGCCGCGAAATGCTATGCTTTTATAAAACGAAGGGGCTACGTTATTCCTGAAGATGTGAGGGCTGTCGTATATGACGTTCTAAGGCACAGGATTGGAATTACCTATGAAGCGGAGGCTGAAAACGTTACTTCTGAGGATATCATTAACAAGATCATCAATGAGGTAGAAGTACCGTAATTCCTGCTCAACTTTAATTCAATTAAAAACACTTTAAAGCTTCTTATCCTTTAGAATCTAAGGGAAGAAAATATGGATACTAAAGAGTTACTCAAGAAAGTCCGAAAAATTGAGATCAAGACCAGGCGATTGAGCAATCATTTGTTTGGGGGAGAATATCATTCCACCTTTAAAGGCAGAGGGATGACCTTTAGTGAAGTAAGAAATTATCAATTTGGGGATGATGTACGAAATATTGACTGGAATGTTACGGCAAGGTACAATGAGCCTTTTGTAAAGGTTTTTGAAGAAGAGCGGGAACTTACAATGCTTCTTGCTGTAGATGTTTCGGGTTCTGAACTTTTTGGTTCTAAGGAGCAATTTAAAAAAGAAGTAATAGTTGAAATAGCTGCCACCTTAGCTTTTTCTGCAACCCAAAATAACGATAAAATTGGTCTTCTACTTTTTTCAGACCAGATAGAATTATTTATTCCACCTAAAAAAGGAAGATCACACGTGTTAAGGATCATTCGGGAATTGCTCGAATATGAACCTAAGGGTAAAAATACAGATCTTGTCGCTGCACTCAAGTATATTTCTAATGTGATGAAGAAAAAGGCGATCGTTTTTATCCTGTCTGACTTTTTTACAGATGACTACCAGCAAACATTAAAAATTGTTAGCGGGAAGCACGATGTTACAGGTATAAGGGTTTATGACGAGCGGGAGGAGGCTATCCCTAATCTTGGTTTGGTACAAATGTTGGATAGGGAAACAGGTGAAATGATGATGGTAAATACAAGCTCTAAGTCTGTAAGAAATGCATACGCCGAATATTACAGAGACAGGGAAAATTATTTTAAGGAAAGCTTTTCTAAAAGTGGGGCCGGGATTATAAGCACAAGAGTTGACGAAAGTTATGTTAAAAAATTATTGGGATATTTTAAAACTCGTGCATAAGAAAACACAATGACAGGAATTCTTTTTAATTTTATAACTGGTTTATTTTCAAAAGCAACTCCTGCACATTATAATCCTAGAAAAATAGCAGGATTACCGCTAGTTGCTTTCTTTTTTATCCTTTCATTTTCCGCTTTTTCCCAAGAACCAAGCATTTCTTCGGGGATTGATACTACTGCAATAAAAATTGGGGAACAAATAACTTATAGCATTGAAGTTGAAGCTGATTCTACCCGATTAGTTGTTTTTCCCGAAGGACAATCCTTCAATCCGTTAGAAGTTGTAGAGTCTTTAAAAGCAGATACTACCAGGGTAGAGGACAGGTTCAGGCTTATTAAAAAATACCTTCTTACCCAGTTCGATTCGGGAAGTTATACAATCCCGCAGCAAAGGGTTATAATTAATGACACCCCTTATTTTACAGATTCAGTGAGGGTCGAAGTTGCCAATGTAGTTGTTGATACTACTAAACAAAAGATGTATTCCATTAAACCGGCAATGGAGGTTCCTTCCACTTTTAATATTCCTGTTTGGATTTGGTGGATGCTGGGAATTTTACTAATAGCAGGGTTAATCTTTTATTTCTTCCGAAGAAGAAGAAAGAAAAAAATGGAGGCCGCAAAAATTTTACCTCCCTACGAAAGGGCGATGCTGGAATTGCAGCAGCTGGATGAGTCTCATTTACTTGAAAACAGGGAAACCAAAGAATATTATTCCAAATTAACTGAAGCTGTGCGTCGTTACCTGGAAGATGAGGTGAACTTAAGGGCGATGGAAAGTACTACCTCAGAACTTATTACATATCTGGAATTAAGGATGCAATCTGGTGACCTAAAACTTTCCAGAGAAACAATTGATAATTTAAAGATCATCTTACAAAGAGCCGATCTTGCCAAATTTGCGAATTCAAAACCAGATATCATTACAGCAAAAGCTGACAGATCGAAGATTGAAAATGTCATAAATGATACTAAAGCCGCTATTCCCGAACCAAGTGAAGAGGAAAGACTGAAGGATGAAGCTTATAAAAAGGAATTAATCCGCCGCAGAAACAAAAGACGCTTAATTGCAGGAGTTGCAGCAGGTATTGGGGTAATTGCCATTGCAATTGCCATATTAGTTTCTACAAAAGGGTTTGATTATCTTAAGGAAAGTATTGTAGGCCATCCTACAAAAGAACTTTTGCAGGGAGAATGGATTCGCAGTGAATATGGAGAACCCGGTGTTGCGGTAACTACCCCAAGGGTGTTGGTAAGAACTGAAATAGAATTGCCAAAGGAGGCCCAAGAAATGATGGTGGGAAGTGAAACATTTACAGACGGGAATATAGCTGGAGATTTTTATGTCATAGTTAGTACCGTAAGATTTAGGGAAGGTGTGAAATTTGATCTCGATAAAGCGGTGGAAGGAATTTACGCCGAACTTGAAAAAAAGGGTGCAAAAAATATTGTTGTTAAGAATGAAGAGTTTTCTACAATTGAAGGGGTGGAAGGAATAAGAGTATTTGGAAATTTAGAATACGAAAATCCTGTGACCGGAGATTTGGAAAGTAAAAATTATTCAATTCTTAATTTTGCTGAAAACGGGGGATTTCAGCAAATAACCGTGATCTATGATGAGGAGGATAAGTATGCCGATGAAATATCGGGGCGTATAATAAATTCTGTTGAATTTGATAATTCTTTAAACTGATGTTTAACAATTATGTTTTCGAAAATCCTGGATTCTTCTGGCTTTTGCTCTTATTACCATTAGCAGCAGGATGGTATTTCTGGAAGCGTAATAAAGTACAGGCAGAATTAAGGATTTCAAGTATTAAGGGATTTAAAGCTAAAAGAAGTGTACTGCCCACATTAAAACATGGGCTCTTTATATTAAGATTAATTGCTTTGGCCTTTCTAATTGCAGCTATGGCGAGGCCAAGGACTACAGATGTTTCTACCAGATCTTCCTCCACCCAGGGAATAGATATTGTGCTTTCCATAGATATCTCTGCCAGTATGCTTGCAAGAGATCTAAAGCCTAACCGGCTTGAGGCATTAAAAGAAGTTGCCGCCGAGTTTATAAAAGGTCGCCCTGCAGACAGAATAGGGCTTGTCGTTTATGCAGGTGAAAGTTATACCCAAACCCCTGTAACCAGTGATAAGGCAGTAGTTTTGAATGCGCTTGAAAACATAGAATATAATAATGCACTTGAGAATGGTACGGCCATTGGAATGGGATTGGCAACTTCCGTTAACAGGTTAAAAGACAGTAAAGCAAAAAGCAAGGTGGTAATATTACTAACAGATGGAGTAAATAATGCAGGATTTATAGATCCTAAAATAGCCAGCGAACTTGCAGTGGAGTATGGAATTAAAACTTATACGATTGGAGTAGGAAGCAATGGAATGGCATTGTCTCCAATCAATATTGCACCCAATGGACAATTTGTTTATGGTAATGTTCCGGTGGAAATAGATGAACAACTTCTGCAGGAAATCGCACAAACAACCGGTGGAAAATATTTCAGGGCCACGAACAATGATAAGCTGGAAGAGATTTATGAAGAGATTGACAGTTTGGAAAAAACTGAAATTGAAGAATTTAAATACTATAATTACGAAGAAAAATACCGGCCATTCCTTATGTTGGCAGGATTGCTGTTGTTAGTTGAATTGTTGTTGAGGTACACCCTCTTCAGGAGTTTTATTTAATTCCTATAACGATGTACGTTTTAGAAGAAGAAAAATATTTTTGGTTGTTGCTTATCATACCGGTGCTGGTATTGATATATGCATTTGTTTACTTCTGGAAGAAGCGGAAGCAGAAGCAATTTGCCCAAAAAGATATGCTTAAACAATTAAGCCCTGATAAATCCTGGTTTAAACCTGCAATAAAATTTGTGTTTATTCTTCTGGCTATAATTGCTCTTATTGTAGCACTGGTAAATCCAAAAATTGGCACGGAAATGGAAACAGTGACCAGAGAAGGAGTGGATATTGTCTTTGCTGTAGATGTATCTAAAAGCATGGAAGCCGAAGATGTTGCACCAAACAGGCTTGAGAAGTCCAAACAGCTAATAACACAGATCATTAATAATCTTGCCAGTGACAGGATTGGGATCATTGCTTATGCAGGAAGTGCTTTCCCGCAGTTACCGATAACGACAGATTATTCTTCGGCTAAAATGTTCCTTCAGGCCTTAAATACAGATATGGTTTCTTCACAGGGAACAGCTATCAATGAAGCTGTGGAACTAGCAAAGACCTATTATAATGAGGAGGATCAAACAAGCAAGGTGCTGGTTATTATAAGTGATGGTGAAGATCATGTGGGAGAAATTTCTTCAGTAGCAAAAGAAGCTGCAGAACAAGGTATACGAATTATTACTATAGGAGTTGGAACTGCTAAAGGAGGTCCAATCCCCTTAAAAAGAGGAGGAGTAGTAACCAGCTATAAGAAAGATCAAAACGGGGAGGTGGTAATTACCAAATTGGATGAACCCACTTTGCAGGAGCTGGCTTCTGCCGCAAATGGGAAATATATTCCCGGGAATGTAACAGCAACAGTGACAGAAGAGATACAGGAAGTATTACAAAACCTGGATAAAACAGAATTTGAAGCAAAACAATTTGCTAATTATCAGTCGCATTTCCAATGGTTTCTGGGTTTTGCAATTTTGCTTCTTTTTACAGATATATTTCTGTTGGAACGAAAAACAGCGTGGGTAAAACGACTAAATCTTTTTAACGAAAGAAAAAATAATAAAAGGAGATGAGAAAGAGAAATACACTCTTAGACTTTAGATCTATACTTACAGGATTAGCGGTATTGTTGTTTTTTGGAATTTCTAATGCACAATCCTTGCAGGAGGATGACAAAAAAATAGTTCGCGAGACTAATAAACTTCTTCGTAATGCTGAAGAAGAATTAGGAGAAAATAATTTTGCCCTGGCAGAAGCTAATTACAGAAAGGCTGTATCCAAAGACTCGGAAAGCGTAAAGGCGAGGTACAATATGGCAAATATGTACTATAGTAAAGAAAAGCCTTCACAGGCTGCTTCCCGTTTATTACAGGCCGCAAAACTAGCCGAAACCAAAGAAGAAAAACATAAGATCTTTCATAACCTTGGAAATTCCTTTATGGAGCAAAAGAACTATAAAGGTGCTGTCGAGGCCTATAAAAATGCGTTGAGAAGTAATCCAACTGATGAAGAAACGCGCTACAATTTAGCGTTGGCCAAGAAGATGCTGGAAAAGGAGCAGGAAGAAAATAAAGGTGGCGGGGACGACAATAAAGAAGAAGATCAAAAGAAAGACGAGCAAAACAAGGGCGATAAAGGCGATAAAGAGCAGGAGAAAAACGAAGGCGAGGAAAAAGAGGATCAGGGTGGAGACCAAAAGGAAGATCCTAAGAATGAGCCTGAAAAAGAAGATAAAAACGGGCAGCCTAAGGATAAGAAAGAAGATAAAGGAAAAGAAGGAGAGCCTGAACAACAGCAACCTGCACAGCCTCAACCGGGACAACTTTCGCCACAGCAGGTGAAGAGTTTACTGGAAGCCATGAATAATGAAGAGAAAAAGGTTCAGGATAAGGTTAATGCCCAAAAAGTAAAAGGTGCTAAAGTAAGAACCGAGAAGGATTGGTAATTGCATTAGAAAAAGAATTTGAAGATGAATTTTAAGGCTTTTATACTAGCGATATTCTTAGCCATTCCGGTTTTTGGTTTTGCCCAGGTACAGTTTGTAGCCAAAGCAAGTAAACAAAAATTAGGGGTTAATGAGCGTCTTCGTGTGGATTTTGAAATGAACCAGGACGGAGATAATTTTAAGGCGCCATCCTTTAGTGGTTTCACGGTGGTTGGTGGTCCCAACCAGGCAGTTAGCAATTCCTGGGTCAACGGGAAGCGTTCCTATTCCAAAGTCTACAGTTATTTTCTGGCCCCTACGGCACGTGGAAAATTCACTATTGGACAGGCCGAGATTACAGTAGATGGGGAAATATATAAAACATCTCCCATTCCAATAGAGGTAACAGCCGCAGTTGATGAACCTACAGATGGGAATAACTCTGATTTTGTCGTATCTGAAAATTTACACCTAGTAGCAGAAATTTCCGATTCCAATCCTTATTTAAACGAAGCCATTACTGTTGTCTACAAGTTATACGTTAGCCCCAGGGTGAGTGTAAGTAACTGGAGGGAAATGGATAGTCCTGTTTTCAAGGATTTCTGGAGCCAGAATATTGATATAAAGCAATTAAAAATTGAAACAGGGGAATTCCGGGGCGAGCCCTATCGGTATGTGGTTTTAAGAAAAACGATATTATATCCTCAAAAAACCGGAGAGCTGGATATTGAGCCGCTTACATTATCTGTGGCCGTAGATGTTCCAAGTGACCGAAGGGACTTTTTTGGTGGTCGCTTATATACCACGGTAGAAAAAACTGTTGCCGCAGGAAAGAAAACAATTAACGTTAAACCCCTGCCTGAAACAGGTAAACCTATTGATTTTAAAGGTGCCGTGGGTGAATTTAATTTTAAAGTCACCCCAAGTAAGACAGAGTTGGCTGCAACAGAATCTTTAAATATTCAGGTGCAGGTAAGTGGAAATGGTAATTTAAAGCTGTTTGAATTGCCAGAGCTGCAGGTTCCCGGCTCTTTAGAAAAGTACGAACCGGAAAGAACTGAAAATGTTAGAACCGATTTAAATGGCACCCAGGGTACAATAACAGATAATTATACTGTTGTTCCAACAAAGCAGGGGAAATTTCCAATTCCGCCACTCACATTTTCATATTTCGACCCGAACAGTAAGACTTATAAAACCGTTAGCTCCAACGAAATCGTATTAGACGTTGATAAAGCTCCTGCAGGAAGTGTTTATATTCCAAGAGGTAGTGAAACCGGTAAACAACCTATTGGAGTTACAGGAAACCAGTTTCGTTACATTAAATTGAACGCAAATTTAAAGCCTGCTAATTCAGGAACCTTTTTTGGCTCTTTGATATTCTGGGGATTAATGGCTTTACCTTTAGGGTTCATATTTTTAGCTATTTTCCTTGGTAAAAAAAGAGAGGCAATAGCTCAGGATGTGCAGGGGAACAGAATTAGAAAAGCAAACAGGCTTTCCAGAAAATATCTTTCTTCAGCAAAGAAAAATCTTGGAAATCAAAAAGAATTTTACATTTCCCTGGAAAGAGCCTTGCACAATTTCCTTAAGGCGAAACTTCACATTCAAACCAGCGATATGAGCAAGGAAAGGATTAAGACTTTGCTTGATGAAAGAAATGTAAATCCTGTAACCAGCAATGATTTTGTGGCCCTGCTTTCCAGTTGTGAATTTGCAAGATACACTCCTACTTCTAATGTTACAATGAGGGACGATTATGAAAAAGCATCGGAAATAATTTCAGCCTTAGATAAACAACTATAGCTATGAAAAAATTATTTTTTCTTCTGATATTTTGCTGTGGCTCAATAATAGCCCAGGATTTAGAAGCTGTTTTTCAAAAAGCCAATACTGCTTATAATCAAGGAAATTATACTGAAGCAATTGAAGGCTATAATGAAATTTTGGAAAGCGGGAATATTTCAGCAGAATTGTATTACAACCTTGCAAATTCTTATTACAAGGAAAATAAAGTAGCTCCCAGCATCTACTATTACGAAAAAGCCCTTCAACTGGATCCTAATGATGAAGATATAAGGAATAATCTAGCTTTTGCCCAGAGTATGGCAATAGATGATATCCAGGAGTCGCCGCGGGTAGGTTTCGATGCATTTTACAGTGATATGACATCCAGTTTGAGCTATAACGGCTGGGCCTGGGTGGCGGTTACCTTTTCTGTACTCTTTGCTGTGTTCTTTTTAATATACTATTTTTCGATTGTTAGTTTACTAAAGCGGTTGTTTTTCACCCTTGCTTTAGTATCTGTCATAATAGCTGTAGGATCTGTTTATTTTGCTTATTCACAAGAGCAGAATATGAAAAACAGCCGATACGCTATTGTTTTTGCTGAAGAAGCCATTGTAAGGAGTGAACCTACCTTAAGGAGTGAGGAAGCTTTTTTACTTCATGAAGGTACAAAACTTCAGGTTTTAGAAACCTATCAAAACTGGATCAAATTGGAATTAGCCAATGGCACACAGGGTTGGATTGATAAATCTACTGTAAGATTACTGTAAATAGAAAAACTTTATACATTAGTTTAAATAATAGTATCAATAAGTTATTCTTATAAAAAGCATTTTGTTAAATTTGCATTTATGAGGATGATAGCTACTTTTTTAATTGCTTTATTTTTGGCTTTTATTGCAGGTCCCACGGTTGTTACCTATTTCAATCAGGATGCTGATATTTCCATGGCCTATACTGCAAACGAAGAAGAAAACTCCTCGAAGAATCAAATCGTCTTTGAATTTATAATTCAGGATAACCATAAAAAGTCAGAAAGTTGTCATTTTCTTCAGGAACAATCAGCCTTTAATCATTTCTATAAAGAGGGTTATGGGCAATTTATTCTTGAGGTCCTCTCTCCGCCGCCACGGCAGGCTTAATAATTTCGATGTTATTTATTTACCTCTTATTCCGGTTGTATTAACCGGAACTCAATGCTTTTTAGCATTTAAGGTAATTGATTATCAGTTTAATTATTATTCATTATCGAATTTTTTTCGGTATAATATCTATTATATGTTCAAAAACATAAAAGCAGATTTGCCTGCCAGTTTAGTTGTATTTTTTGTTGCGTTACCATTGTGTTTAGGGATTGCTCTTGCCAGTGGTGCCCCTTTGTTTTCAGGAATTATTGCCGGGATTATTGGCGGAATTGTAGTAGGTGCCATTTCCGGTTCCTCAATTGGGGTAAGTGGTCCTGCCGCAGGACTTGCTGTAGTGGTATTAACGGCAATTGCAGATCTTGGAAGCTATGAGTTGTTTTTAGTCGCAGTAGTTTTTGCAGGGCTTCTTCAAGTAGTCATGGGTTTATTAAAAGCCGGTGTAATTGGATATTATTTTCCATCCTCTGTTATAAAAGGAATGCTTTCTGCCATTGGTATAATAATTTTTCTGAAGCAAATTCCCTTAGCCTTTGGATACGATCCCGGGGAAAGATCCTTTGCATTCTTTGAAACAACAGGATTGGATCTTTATGATGCTCTTACTCATATTTTTGATTCTATTGCTTTGGGAGTTGTGGTTATAACCGCTATTTCCTTAGCAATTTTATTAATATGGGATAAGGTTCTCGCTAAAAAGCATAAGTTTTTTAAACTTGTGCCCGGCCCTTTAGTGGCAGTTATCGTGGGTGTTATATACCAACTAATATTTAGTGGTACAGGAACTGAGCTTGAAATCACCGGCAGTAATTTGGTAACAGTTCCGGTTCCCGATAATGCTACAGATTTTTTTACACAATTTACTTTTCCTGATTTTAGTCAATTAGGAAATACTAAAGTATATATCGTTGCCATAACTATTGCTATTGTGGCCAGTTTAGAAACATTGCTTAGTGTTGAGGCGACAGATAAACTGGATCCTCTTAAAAGAGTTACTCCAACCAACAGGGAGCTTATCGCCCAGGGTGTGGGAAACACCTTTTCCGGGCTCGTAGGGGGGTTACCTATTACTCAGGTAATTGTTCGTAGTACAGCGAATGTGATGAATGGAGGTAGAACTAAATTATCTGCCATTATTCATGGATTTTTTCTTCTATTAAGTGTTATGTTCGTTGCAGAGTATCTTAACCTGATCCCCCTGGGAGTACTTGCTGCGGTGCTGCTTATCATAGGTTATAAACTGGCAAACCCAAAACAGTTTCTTCTAATGAAGAAATTAGGAAACTCCCAGTTTATTCCATTTGTGGTAACCGTAATTGCAATTGTAGCAACAGATCTTTTAATTGGTATTCTATTAGGGCTTGCAGTGGGGATAATAACCATTTTGATTAATAGCTATAAAAATTCACATTTCCTTCATAAGGAGGATAAATCCAATGGTGTCCACAGGATTAAAATGGAACTGGCTGAGGAGGTAACTTTTCTTAATAAAGCTGCAATTCAACGGGAATTATATGCTTTGCCCGAAAATACCTATCTTACATTAGACGTGACTAAAACCAAGTCCCTGGACCTGGATATCCTCGAAATTTTAGATGATTTTTCTGTTACTGCAGAAAGAAAGAATATTAATATTAAACTGGTATCAGAAAGGGGAGAAGTTGAAAACCCTCACAGTTACCGGGAGTTTTTTGGAGTGAATGTATTTTCAAAATAAATAATCAATAAAATAAAAACAAAATTATGGAAGATTTTTATAACAAGCTTATCGAGAATAATAAAAAGTGGGTGGAAACAAAATTAGATTTAGATCCCCAGTATTTTGAAAAACTTTCAAAAGGCCAACAACCTCCACTTTTATGGATAGGCTGTGCCGATAGCCGTGTTCCTGCAAATGAAATTATTGGTGCGCAACCGGGCGAAGTTTTTGTTCACAGAAATATTGCCAATATGGTAATACATTCTGATATGAATATGTTAAGTGTTCTGGATTATGCAGTTAATGCGCTTAAGGTAAAACATGTAATTGTTTGTGGACATTATGGTTGTGGTGGAGTTAATGCTGCTATGACTAATAAATCTATTGGACTCATTGATAACTGGATTAGGCATATAAAAGATGTTTACAGGTTCCATAAAAAAGAATTGGATAAAATTGAAAATGAAGCAGAGCGTTTTGACCGTTTTGTGGAATTAAATGTACAGGAGCAGGTTTATGATCTTGCAAAAACTTCTATTGTTCAAAAGGCATGGGAGAATAATCAGGATTTAAGCATCCATGGCTGGGTCTACGGAATTGGTTCAGGAGTCATTAAGGATCTAGGGGTGAACTTTAGTAGTGACACAGATCTTGAAAAAGTATACCAGTTGGATTTTTAATCCGTTTTGTAAATTTTTAAAGAGCCGGTTTTAACCGGCTTTTTTATTTATACCTGTTCTTCCTCTTCTTTTACCAGTAAATCAAGTTCTTTTACTTCCCTTATAATTGAGGGTAAAAATATTGGAGCCATAGCCCGAACAGGTGGATATAAACGTGAAGACTGTAAAGTTTCGTCTTCTACAAGTTGGATATTTTCATTTGTAGCGCTAAAAAACATAATTATGACACTGGTAATAAAGGCCACAGAAAGAAATCCAAAGACAGCCCCTAAAAGTTTATTCACAATTCCCAGAGCAGCAAAATTAGCAACTGTAGTTAAGAATTTCCCGGCAAGGGAAACGGCAAAAACAACCAAAATAAAGGTGATGGCAAAGGCAACAAGGTTGACATAATAGATGTTCCAGCTAACTTTTTCAGCCAAATAATCGCTCAGGAAATAAGAGAAATGAAGAGCTATATAAACACCGGCAATAAAAGCTACAAGAGAAGCAAGTTCAGCAAAAAATCCCCTAAAGAAACCGCGTATGACACCGTAAAAAAGGATCAGGGCTAAAACAATATCAATATTATTCATGAAATTAATATAGCTTTTACATTGCCTAAGATACGTATCTTTGCGAAATGGCAAGAGATGAACAATTAAAAGAGCGATGGAGCCTTCTGCAAAGAAAACTTTCCAATCAATTTGCAGATGGGGAATTGCTGGATCTGGATGCAATTATATACCTGGTGGGAGTCCAGGAACTGGGGCAGCCGCATAGAAAATTTAAAAAAGACCACAAGCTGGACTTAATGCATATAGCTATTTGTAGGCTCCTGGAGCCATATGGTTATTATGAATTTGATTATTATGATGAAGAAAAATGGCCGCATTATAAGGTGCTTGAAGCGTTACCCCCTTTAAAGGCAGGAGAACAATCGGTTTTAATGAAAGAAGCTATCGTTCAATACTTCCTGGAGAGAGGATATATTAAGTAAACCTCCTGCGGTAAAACAACTATTTTATTAAATTTACCTTCTTAAAGAAAAGGCCTAATGATAGATACAATAAAGGAACATATACAAAAAGTTAACTCTTACAAAGCTAGTAATGCTCAGGAGCTTGAGACTTTTCGTATAGAATACCTCGGAAAAAAAGGACTTCTAAACCAGTTTTTCGCCGAATTTAAAAATGTTCCCAATGCTCAAAAAAAGGATTTTGGTCAGGCTATAAACGAATTGAAAACCGCTGCTCAGGAAAAAGTTTCTATTTTAAAAGAGGAGCTGGAGGATAAAGTGGAGGAAAAAAGGGTCTATGGTGATCTTACCCGTCCCTCTGAACCTGTAGAAATTGGTTCCAGACATCCTATTTCCATCGTTAAAAACCAGATCATAGAAGTATTTGCCAGTATAGGATTTAATGTTTCTGAAGGACCTGAAATTGAGGATGACTGGCATAATTTTACCGCTTTAAATTTACCCGAATACCATCCGGCAAGGGATATGCAGGATACATTTTTTATCCAGACAAATCCCGATGTTCTTTTACGTACCCATACATCATCGGTACAGGTGCGGTATATGGAAGAAAATAAACCTCCAATAAGAACAATATCTCCCGGAAGAGTTTTTCGAAATGAAGCAATTTCAGCCCGGTCACACTGTATTTTTCATCAGGTTGAAGGGCTATACATAGATAAGGATGTTTCCTTTGCCGATCTTAAACAAACTCTGCTGTACTTTACACAGCAAATGTTCGGGAAATCCAAAATAAGGTTGAGACCTTCCTATTTTCCTTTTACAGAACCAAGTGCTGAAGTAGATATTTACTGGGGACTGGAAACCGAAACCGATTACAGGATCACTAAAGGTACAGGATGGCTTGAAATAATGGGATGTGGAATGGTAGATCCCAATGTTCTTAAGAATTGCGGAATAGACCCCGCCGAATATACAGGTTTTGCTTTTGGAATGGGAATAGAGCGAATTGCTATGTTAATGTACCAAATTGGGGATATTAGAATGTTTTATGAAAATGATGTGAGATTTTTAAAGCAGTTTAAATCATCTTTATAAATTAATTGCGAAGCAATAGTGCTTAACTCTAACTAAATATTTTATTTATGAAAACGACGGGAATTATAATACTGGGAATTATTATTCTGATTTTAATCATCTTGCTAACCCTTGTTTTTCAAATAATAGAATTTTTTGTAGGGGCGATACTTTTTGTTGTTGCTATAATTTTCCTGGGGTATTTATATAACAAAGTGAAAAGTAAGCTAGAGTAAGGATTGAAGAAGGATATTAAAATACCTCTAGTCAAGGGGATCTATGTAGCCGCTGTAAGGGAGGAAAATAAAGAATTTCGAAGCTGGGACTGGAATGCCTATATCATTAATGATCTTAAGGAACCCGTTGAAATGGTTCTTATCGTGAGCAGGGGGTTCTACAAAGAAAGAACAACTTCAACAATGAGACATACCATAAAAATCCTGCCTGCTAAATCCTTTGCTAAAATTGAATTCCTTCAGGATGAGGTCCTGGCAATAAACAATGAATTTTCGATAACTTTTTTTGCTGAAGGAAAAATGTTTGAAAAGAAATTTACCTTTAAAAAAAATTCAATAAAAGAGAGTAAAGCAGTTGAACTTCCGGTTATGAAAAATAAAGGGATTTTAGCAGATTAATTTTGAAAAACCCAGAACTAATCCAGTTTTTCAGCTAATTTCTTAAAGACCTTTTTCGGATTTTTACCTTCGTAAAGAATGCTGTAAACGGCATTAATAATAGGTGTTTTAGCTCCTTTTTCCTGGTTTATTTTATATGCACTTTCCGTAGCATAATAACCTTCCGCAACCATGCTCATTTCCATTTGTGCACTTTTAACTGTATATCCTTTACCTATCATATTACCAAACATCCTGTTTCGGCTAAAAACGGAGTAACCGGTAACGAGCAAATCTCCCAAATAAGCAGAATCGTTTATATTCCTCTTCATTTTATGGACCTTCTTGATGAATTTCTTCATCTCTCTTATGGCGTTGCTCATAAGAACGCTTTGAAAGTTATCGCCATAACCAAGACCATGTGCAATTCCCGCAGCAATGGCATAAATATTTTTCAACATCGCAGCATACTCTGTTCCTGTTACATCATCGCTGGTTTTACATGTGATATAATCACTTTGTAAATAACCAGCCATTATTTTGGCCTTTTCTTCATCCTGGCAGGCGATGGTTAAGTAGGAAAGTCTTTCCAGCGCAACTTCTTCAGCATGGCACGGCCCTGTTATAACGCCAAAATTTTCATCTGCTACATCGTATTCCTGGTTAAAATGCTCACCAACGATAAGGCTGCTTTCAGGAACAATTCCTTTTATGGCAGAAAAAATTACCTTATCTGATAGCGGAAGTTTTAAATGGTCCAGTTCCCTTTTTACAAATGCCGATGGAATAGCAAAAATCAGATAATCAGATGCTGCAACAACCTCGTTTATATCGCTGCTAAGGTGAAGCCTTGTAACATCAAATTCGACAGAGCTTAAATAATTGGGATTGTGATCCTGCGTTTTTATATGATGGATCGCAGTTTTACTGCGCATATACCAGTTTATTTCTTCAAGATTTTCACTCAACATTTTTACAATTGCCGTGGCCCAGCTTCCACCACCTATAACGCCAAATTTAGGAGTATCCTTCATAGTATATTCGTTCTGCTCAAAAGTACATAAATTTTGCAGGAACGAAAAGATTCGGCTTTTTATGAAAACCGAACAATGAAATATATATTCCTGCGTTTAATTATTGTAAGAATATATTCCTGCGTTTAATTATTGTAAGAATGGTAATTAATTCTAATTATTATTTTTCATTTAGTTTTTTGGTTGGTTATTTAGTGAAAACAGCGGCAGGTAATTCGTTACATGTCGCTGTTTTTTCTTGGATTAGAATTGAATAACAAAATTTTAATATTCATTTTCAATGTGATATAGAAGGTATTTTGTATTTTAGGAAAACAAATAAGAAATAATGGGATTATTCAACTTTATTAAAAATGCCGGCGCCAAAGTCTTTGGAATAGGAAAAGAAACAAAACAAGAGACTGCTAAAGTTGCCGAAGAAAAGGATAATAAAGTAAAGGAAGAAAATAGAAAAGCTGCCCGTAAGCTGGAAGAAACAGTACACGACCTCAACCTTCAGATTAAAGATCTTAAGATTGAAATTGAAGGCGATATGGCGACAATTTGGGGAAAGCCTAAAGACCAGTCTACCCGTGAAAAAATTATTTTAGTGGTGGGAAATGTTGAAGGGATTGCACAGGTAGACGACAATATGGAATGTGAAAATAGGGAGCCAGAAGCAGTTTTTCATACAGTCGAAACGGGTGATACTTTAAGTAAAATTGCAAAAGAGCATTACGGTGCTGCAAATAGATATCAGGAAATATTTGAGGCTAACAAGCCTATGCTAAAAGATCCCGATAAAATATATCCAGGGCAGGTTTTAAGGATTCCTCCCAACAAAAAAGAATAACAGGAAACTGTTTAAGATTTATTAGAAGGCTAAATTGAGCGCAGTCGAAGTGCAAGGTTAAAGTTCCACAATGAAAAAAGTAGGTTCATTTAATCCAACAGAGCTAACAAGTATTTTTTGAACAGTTTCTTTTTAAGATACAAATCCACCTGCAAGGGTGGATTTTGATTTAAAATAGTTATCTGTAAAAATTCATTCTGTCAATATATTCCCAGATAGCAGGAGGGAACATGGTAGTAACATTTTTTCCTTCTTTTATAGCTTTTCGCACAAAAGTAGATGAAATTTCTACTATGGGAGCCTCAACACGTTTTATTTTTGGATGATCTTTAAATGGTGAGGGGACATCACCTTCCGAAATTCTTGGATACACATATATGGAATGTCGTTCCAAAATCACTTCAAAATTTTTCCATTTATGAAAACTCTTCAGGTTATCATCTCCCATTATTAAAGAAAAAGTATTGGAGGGATAATCCTCTTCAAGCTTCACCAGGGTTACAGAAGTATAATTTGGTTGAGGCAATTTAAACTCCACATCACTTGGTTTTAATTTTGGGTAATTTTCGCAAGCGATATATACCATCTCAAGCCTGTGATGGTTTTCAAGCAATGTGCTTTTTTTCTTAAATGGGTTATGAGGCGTAACTACCATCCATACTTCATCAAGATCAGAAAACTCGACCATATAATTGGCAATTATCATATGGCCAATATGAATGGGATTAAAGGTCCCAAAATAAAGACCTACCTTCTTTTTCATTTTTTTTTAAGCTTGTACAAAAGTTGAGACCAGTTGATATGCTTCTTTTAAAGCTTTTTCAAGATTATTATTTTCAATAATAAAATCAAATTGTGGGGCAGTGGCGAGCTCAATCGATGCTTTTGCCACCCGCATATTAATTTTATCGTCAGATTCTGTTTTGCGCTTTTTAAGCCTGATCTTTAATTCCTCTATGCTGGGAGGTTTTACAAAAACGGCAAGAGTTTGATCTGGATATATATTTTTAATATCCAAACCACCTACAACGTCTATATCGAAGATCACATTTTTACCGGAAGCCCAAATTCTTTCAATTTCGGCTTTTAATGTCCCGTAAAAGTTATCCCTGTAAACCTCTTCCCACTCAAGAAACTCCTCATTCTTAATTTTTCTTTTGAACTCTTCAAGAGAAAGAAAATAATAATCTTTTCCTTCAGTTTCTTCCGGCCTTGGAGGACGTGAAGTGGCTGAAATAGAAAAGTCCAGCTTTAGCTCAGGTTGAGCAAGAAGATATCTCACTATGGTAGTTTTACCAGATCCTGAAGGAGCTGAAAATACGATTAGTTTACCCGTATTCATTTTAAAGTACGTTTAGAAGTTGCTCCTTAATCTTTTCAAGTTCATCCTTCATCTGCACTACAAGTTGTTGCATAGGGGCGTAATTGGATTTGCTGCCTATGGTATTAATTTCTCTCCCCATCTCCTGGGATATAAAGGCTAATTTTCTTCCGTTGGAATCTTCAGAATTAATCGTTTCCTTGAAATAGGAGAGGTGGTTGTTTAACCTCACCTTCTCCTCGGTTATATCAAACTTTTCGATATAAAAGATCAATTCCTGCTCAAACCGGTTTTCATCAACATTCTCCTTGAGATCTGCAACTCCCTTTCTTAACCTCTCTCTAACTCCTTCAATTCTATCAGGATCCATTTTTATAATGGCTTCTAAGAGATTTTCTATATTCTGAACTCTAAATTTAAGATCCTTCTCTAGTGCTTTTCCTTCATCTGTTCTAAAAGCATTTATTTCCTCTAAAGCAGTTTTAACAGCTTTTTCAATGGAAGCAAATTCAGTTTCGTCAATTTCTTCCCGCTCAGTTTTAAGAGCATCGGGCATTCTAACTGCCATTTTTAATAGCTCTGTTTCGTCCCCGTCAGTAATTTCCTTTAACTGCCTCATGTAATTCTTAACAACTGCAGGGTTTATTGCCGATGTGGTCTCTTCTCCTGTTACTTCTACATATAAAGAAAAATCTACTTTTCCTCTGGTAAGTGAGTTGGCGATAAGGTTTCTAAGTGCTAATTCCTTCTCACGATACTGCCCGGGAATTCGTGCGTTTAGATCCAGGCTTTTACTGTTTAAGGATTTTATTTCGACTATAATTTTCTTCGAAGGAAGTTGTACCAGGTTTTTTCCAAAGCCCGTCATTGACTGAATCATGCCTCATTTTTATTTGGTTGCCCAAAGATAATCAAAATACTATAACCCAATCCCGGGAGGTAAAGCCTCCAGAAATCCTTGTTCAAAGATCCTATTAATTGAGTTATGGTTAGGCTAATTTTGTAAGATTGGCATGTCTGGCTACCATAATGTTAAAAATGCCATATCCTATTAAACCCAGGGCAACTGCTGCAAGTAAAATCGTTCCGTAGTTGAAGGTTAGCAGGTATTGTAAAGCGCCTTCGGTGCCTTTGTAAGCGTTAGCGCTGTGCTCCAAACTTACCTGAACTATAAAAAAGGAAATTATCCCAAATACAATCCCCCGTGCCGTGTATCCAAATCTTCCGGTTTTTCTTATAAAATTATATTCATTTTTTATGGAAGGGTAATTATCTATTTTTTTCATAAAGGAAGCTTTGTAAGCCAAATAGAATTGCTGAATCGCCTGGCCGGCCACCAATGCTGCCAAAATCCAGATTAATATTCTTCCCCAATCATGTGAAAGAAGCTCCCATAGAGCTGCTTTTTCTTCTCCATTAGAATCTTTTTCTTTCATTGGGGAACTACTTCCCTGTAAGGAATCAAAAAAGGGTTTAGCAAATGAAAAGGCGATAACACCATAGAAAATTCCTGAATACAAATATCTAATTCTTTTAAAACCTGTTTTTACATTTTCTTCTTTAGAATAAGAGCCGGGTAAAAATACCGCCTGGTAAAACCTCCATAGGGAATAGGCCAGTAATCCCAATGAAACAATGCCAATTAAGATCCTGCCTAATGGAAGACCTACAAGAAATTCAATTACATTTTCACTGCTGGAAATTTCTCCGCCTAATCCAAAAGCAGCCATAAAAGTCAGGGTGCCTAGAAGTACATAAACTAATCCTTTTGTAAAAAATCCTGCAGAGCGAATTTTTGCTATTTTACCAGTATCTTTTTGGTCCATTGTGAGGAGGAGAATTAACCGTTTCAGCGATAGGTCAATTTACGCTTTAAGAAAAATTCCAGAGAGAGATTAACAGATAATTAATTAAATGTTTTTCTGAATAAATTCAAAAGCTCTTTCTTCAGAATAGGTTTCTTCGTTCTTTTGAAGAAATCCCACGTGCCCGCCATATGCGGGTGTTTCTAAGAAAATATTTTCACTTTTCCGGGCAATTTCTACGGGTGATGAATTCTTAGAGAGAAATTCATCATTTTTTGCGTTGATAATTAGGATGGGAATCTTAATGTCTGGAAGAAATTGCAAAGAGCTGTTCTTTTCGTAATAATCCAGGGCACTTTTAAATCCGTGGGCCTTCCCGGTATAAAGTTCGTCTATGTCATAAAGACTTTTGCAGGCTGCAATTTGTTCCTCTTTTAATTTATCAGGAAACTTTTTTGTTCTCTGGTAAAGTTGCTTCTTCAGCTTTTTTACAAATCTTTGGGAGTATAGCCAATTCTTTGGTTCTTCCAGCTTTTTCAAAGACTGATGAAGATCACAGGGAGTAGAAATTGCAACGGCAGCTTTAACTTCCGCAGGAATTCTTCGGCCTTCTCCCAGATACTTCAGCATTAAATTACCTCCCAGGCTAAATCCCACCAAGGCAATTTCTTTATATTTATTCTTCTTCAAAATAAAGGAAATTACCTCATCAAGATCTTCAGTTGCACCTGCATTGTAAGAACGATACAGGTTGTTGAGTTCCCCACTGCAACTTCTCAAATTCATTGAAGCCACATCCCAGCCATTATCAATAAATTTACGGGCCATTCCCAGAATGTACGGTCTTTGAGCATTTCCCTCCAGCCCGTGAAGGGTGATCAAAACTTTCTTTGAACCCGGTGTTTTGGAATAACTCCAGTCAAGATCGAGAAAATCCCCGTCTTTAAGATCCAGTCTCTCCCGTTCCTGTTCTATCCCCTCCACCTTTCTAAGCATGGAAGCATATATTGTGGAAAAATGGTAGTTCTTAAATAAGAATTGTGGAGTATAACTATTCTCTACTATAGGCATTTTTAAAATTCTAATTAAATATAATTTAATAACTCTTTCACATCAAAACAATTATGCGCGCATAATATTTTTGTAATTTTAGCAAAAACTAATTTGAATGTTTACAAGAGAATTTGATATTAGATGGAGCGATCTTGATGCTAACAGACATCTCGCCAATACTGCCTACATTAATTTTATGAGCCATACAAGGATGAGCTTCTTTATGGAAAGTGGGTTTGGACAAAAAGAATTGGCCTCCTATAATATTGGCCCCGTCGTTTTTTATGAGCATATCTATTACTTTAAGGAAGTATTTGCAGGTAAGCCCGTTAAGGTATCGCTGGAGTTAAAAGGTCTTTCTGAAGATGGAATGTATTTTGAATTTATTCATAATTTTTATGATGCCAAAGGTAAAAATTTCGCAAGTTGTGAGGTAATGGGAGGATGGATTGACCTTGGAGAACGCAAGTTAATCGGGCTTCCTTCCCAACTATACGATAAATTGCAGGAGTTGACCCATACTCACGATTACAGGATCCTTACGAAAGAGGACACCCGCAGGTTTAATAAAAAACCTCAGGACATTACGCCCGATTCTCTTTAGGAGAAGGTTTTCTGGTAACCATATAAACTCCGGTAAAAACTAAGATTGCAGCCATTATTTTTATAGTATCAAGAGAATCTGCTCCGGTACTAATAGCATAAATAATGGCAATAAGGGGTTGAATATATATAAAAGCACTTATGGTAGAGGCGCTCAATTCTTTTAGTGCGAAAATATTGAAAAGATAAGTTAGGAAAGTGGTTCCTACTACCACGAATATCATTCTCCATACAGCTTCAAAAGGTAAAGTGCTCCATTCAACCCGGGAAAATTCAGAATATCCAATAGGAAAGTTAATTACAACTGCAAAAAGGAACAGCCACTTCATCAAAGTAAAAGGATGATATTTTGCGGTTAAAGGTTTTACAAGAATAAGATAAAGTCCATAAGAAAGGGCAGTGATCATAAATAACAAATTGCCAAGCGGAACATTTGGAGCATATTCAGATTGATTGCTGCTAAAAAGAACCAGGGTTAACGCCCCTGCAAGACCTGTAATAATTCCCAGGGTTTTGATTAAAGTAATACGTTCTTTAATAAGTATGGCGGCCAAAACCAGGACCAGTATGGGAGAAACTGTTATAATAACAGAGCTGTTAATGGGTGTGGATAGACTAAGTCCCTTAAAGAACATAAGCATATTAATAACCATTCCAAAAATGGTACAGCCAAGGATCCTTGACCAGTCTGAAGTCGCGATTTTTTCCCTGGGTCCCAGTAAACTAATTGCCCAAAATAAAGCGGCGGCTCCACTTACCCGCAGGAGTATAAAACCATAAGGCTGTATGTAATTTGGCATTAAACCTTTTGCCAGAGTATGGTTGATGCCGTAAATAGTAGCGGCACCGGTTGCTGCCATGATGGCAAGCATCCTGTTATTCATTCAATGAATCTTTTGCTGCAGCTATTGTTTTCGAAGAATTACCAATAAAAATTTTATCATTGATAATGATCACCGGCCGTTTTAGGAAGGTATAATGCTCCAGGATAAGATTCTTATACTGGTTTTCATTAAGATCCTGATTCTTAAGATTGCGCTCATTGTATAATCGTGCACGTTTGCTAAACAAGGATTCATAATTGCCAGATAGTTCTCTCATCTGGTCCAGTTGCTCCTCTGTTATAGCTTCTTTTTTAATGTCCTGAAGAATAAATGAAGAAGACGGGTTAAGTTCATCTATTACTTTTCTGCAGGTATCGCAGCTGGAAAGGTGGTATATTTTTTTCACTATTTTTTAAACTTTATATATTTCCCGGCTTCCTCTATGGGAACTTCAATTTTAATTCCCCCCTCGGCATAAGAAGCCACTTCATAAGCGTTGTATCTAAGAATGACTTTTCTTTTTGAAAACCCGATATTTTGAGGCAGCTGAAAAGTTTCATTATCAAAGAAAAATCCGGTGCTGTTAATAGATTCATCTTGTGGTATTTCGTATTTACTTCGGAAGAGTTTTTCGGCATAACTTTTAAAATCTTCCGTAAATAATTCTGAGTTGGAATATTGCTCTCCTGTTTTAGGGTTTATGTTGAGATAACTTGTGCTGGTATACCCATGCGCTCCTCCTGTAAACAGGTTCATTTGAAATTGTACAGTAATAAGATCTTCAGATCTGTAAGGAATACTTCCGGTTACTGAAGCCTCCCAGGGAATGTTGTATTCCGGAAATTCTTCAGCGGTAGCCTCATACTGGTCGATAAAAGTTTGTGAAAGTGCTTCAAGACTTCCGAAGGTATTCTCATCCTCAAAATCAATAATTCTTATAACGTGCTGCTCAATAAGGTTATTAATCTTTTTGCCCCTTTTTTTCTGGCTTTCGGCCCAGGGAATATTAATGCTTATAAAGGCACAATTTTCTTCTTCAGGATTGCAATCTTTTTCAGAAACCTGTTCAATATTCAATTCTTCAAATTCTATTTCCCCGGTGTCAGTTTCACAACTTGCGAGCAAAAAGATCATTATTATTGGCAAATACCGCTTCTTCACTTCAACAGATGGTGTTAATTTCGGGATAAAGGTACATGCTATTTTGTCAATCCCCAATATGAGTAATATATTTACTGTTAAAGAAAAAGGAATGAAATTCAATACCAAAACCATCCATGGAGGACAACATAATATTGACCCGGCTTATGGTTCTGTAATGCCGCCAATTTATCAAACCACTACCTATTCTCAAACTACTCCGGGTGGTCATAAAGGTTTTGAATACTCCCGAAGCGGAAATCCTACCCGTGCCGCCTTGGAAAATTCCGTTGCAAGTATAGAAAATGGAAAATTTGGACTTGCCTTTGGATCTGGACTTGCCGCTATAGATGCTGTTATGAAGCTTTTTAAACCGGGAGATGAAATTATTTCTACCAATGATCTATACGGAGGATCCTACCGGTTATTTACAAAGATTTTTGAAGGACTGGGTCTTCGGTTTCATTTTATAAGTATGCAGGATGCGGGGAATATTGAGAATTACATTAATGAAAATACAAAGCTGCTTTGGATAGAAACGCCTACAAACCCTATGATGAACATCATAGATGTTGAGGCAACCTCAGCAATTGCAAAAAAGCACAACCTGTTACTTGCAGTAGATAATACTTTTGCCACTCCTTATTTACAAAGACCTTTAGATCTTGGAGCTGATATTGTAATGCACAGCGCGACTAAATACCTTGGCGGCCACAGCGATGTAGTTTTGGGAGCACTTGTTGTAAATGATGAGGCATTGGCCAAAAAGCTTTATTTCATTCAAAATGCCAGTGGCGCAATTTGTGGTCCTCAGGATAGTTTTTTGGTTTTAAGAGGGATAAAAACGCTTCACCTCAGGGTGCAGAGGCATTGTGAGAACGGCGAAAGAATAGCCCGGTTTTTAAAGGATCACCCTAAAGTAGGTAAGGTCTACTGGCCCGGTTTTAAAGATCATCCAAATCATGAAATTGCAAAGAAGCAAATGAGCGGCTTTGGGGGTATGATCTCTTTTACAACTCTGGAGGGAACTTTGGAAAGTGCAGTTAAGATGGTTGAAAAATTGAAGGTATTTACATTAGCAGAATCCCTTGGTGGAGTTGAGTCTTTGGCGGGTCATCCTGCAACAATGACCCATGCTTCTATTCCTGCAGAGGAACGGGCAAAAACAGGAGTTGTTGATTCTTTAATAAGGTTAAGTGTGGGCATTGAAGATGAAGAGGATCTTATAGAAGACCTAAAGCAAGCATTGGGATAAAAAAGATTAGAAGTTGATATAGTAAATATAACCTACGTTAACCCAGAAAACATAGTCATTAAACTTGTTTTGGGGAGCTTGAATATTTAGTCCATCCAACCAGTCACTATCATAATAATGCCATCTTCCTTCAAAATGAAGATCGCTGGAAATTCCTAATCTAAACCTGGTTCCAATACTTCCGGCAATAACCCACGTTGTACCGCTTTCTAAATTGACCCCACCGTCCCTAAAGGTTGGGAAAAGATTTTTGGGGTTGTCAAGAGATCCAAAATCTGAATAAGCGTGAGGATTATAATAAGCGAAATGGGCACCAAGACTTATAAAGGGGGAGAATCGGTAAGCAAAGGAGGTGAAATCCTTAATACTTAAGGGATAATATTCCAGAGCGGCCCCTATTTCGAGAAGCTGAGCCTCGCCGTGCATGGCTCGTAGTAATCTTCCCCCATCTGTGTTTTCTTTGGAAACGGGGCCCGAATGTTCCAGTCTGCTGTAGAAATAATCTATTTCTGTACGAATCTTAAAATGATCATTAAAAAAATTATCTCGGGCGTAGCAATTACATTCTGCCTTAAAAGCAAAATTCATGTAATGTACCAGACCAATTCCAAATCCTGCATCGTTGAGGTTGTTCTGAATATCCCAGCGTTCCCCATAATCTGTGAAAAAGGAAGTTGGACCTACTAAAATTCCTACTTCATGAGAAAGTCCCAGTTGCGCATAACTGCTCCCTCTACCAAGAAGAAGAAACAGAAATAAAAGGGCAATTCGGAATTTTATCATTTACAACTTCTTGAAGTCAACAAATATATAAAATAGAAGTTAACAAATTTATTAGGCTAAAACGCCTTATTTGAACTCAATACAATGAGTAGTTAATATTATATCAAAATCTAAATTTTTAGGGTACTTCTTTACAGAACCTTTATATTTGCATACAAATACGAAAACGTTTTAACAATAATATTAGTACTATAATATGGAGCAAAGTGTAAAAGATTTTCTGGAAGTGGTTTCAAGACGCAATCAACACGAACCGGAATTTATGCAGGCTGTACATGAGGTTGCCGAAACGGTGATCCCATTTATAGCTAAAAATAAGAAATATCAAGATGCCATGCTACTTGAGCGTATGGTGGAGCCGGAAAGAGTAATCATGTTTCGAGTGCCTTGGATAGATGACGCGGGAAAAACCCAGATCAATCGCGGTTTCAGGATCCAAATGAATTCTGCAATTGGGCCGTACAAAGGAGGATTACGCTTTCACCCATCTGTAAACTTAAGTATTTTAAAGTTTTTGGCATTTGAACAAGTATTCAAGAACAGCTTGACCACACTGCCAATGGGTGGTGGTAAAGGGGGAGCAGATTTTGATCCTAAAGGAAAATCAGATAACGAAGTAATGCGTTTTTGTCAAAGTTTTATGACAGAACTGGAAAGGCATATTGGAGCAGATACCGATGTTCCTGCAGGGGATATAGGTGTTGGAGGACGTGAAGTAGGTTATATGTTTGGTCAATACAAGCGTTTAAGAAATGAGTTCACCGGGATCTTAACGGGGAAAGGACTTTCATACGGTGGTTCTCTTATACGCCCTGAAGCTACAGGATACGGGAATGTTTATTTTACCCAAAATATGCTGGAAAGAAAAGGGGATACTATAAAAGGTAAAACCGTTGTTGTTTCTGGATCTGGTAACGTTGCACAGTATGCTGCAGAAAAAGCAACCCAGTTAGGTGCAAAAGTTATTACCATGTCCGATTCAGGTGGTTATATTTTAGACGAATCTGGAATAGATGCAGCAAAGCTGGATTTTATTATGGATCTTAAAAATGTAAAAAGAGGAAGAATTAGCGAGTATGTAGATAAATATCCTGATGCAAAATATTTTGACGGAGAAACTCCTTGGAATGTTAAATGTGATATTGCAATGCCTTGTGCCACGCAAAATGAGTTACATAAGGAAGATGCTGAAGCTCTTGTGAAAAATGGATGTATTAGTGTAGGAGAAGGTGCAAACATGCCTTGTACTCCCGAAGCAATTGAAGTTTTCCAAAAAGCAAAAATTCTATTCTCTCCGGGGAAAGCCTCCAATGCAGGTGGAGTTGCAACCTCTGGTCTTGAAATGTCTCAAAACTCAATGAGGTATAGCTGGACGGCAGAAGAAGTTGACAAAAAATTATATGAGATTATGAAGAATATTCACGAGCGTTGTGTGGAATACGGTACGAACGATGAAGGTTATGTAGACTATGTAAAAGGAGCAAACATTGCCGGTTTCGTAAAAGTAGCAGATGCTATGCTCGCACAGGGAGTAGTTTAAGATTTTACAGAATATACTTTGAAATGCCGCTCATGGAGCGGCATTTTTTTAGTTACCTTGATTCAAATTTGTTCCATGCTAGTCAATACCAAAGCAATTGTTGTGAGCGCTCTTAAATATTCTGAAGCAGATCTTATTGTAAAGTGCTATACTTTATCAAGTGGGCTTAAAACCTATCTTCTACGAGGAATATTAAAATCAAAGAAGGGAAAATTTAAGACGTCTCAATTCCAGCCACTCACGCAGCTCGAGATCGTGGCAAAGCATAAAGACAAAGGCACGATGGAATACTTGCAGGAGGCAAAGATCAGGAAGCATTACAGAGATCTACATACAAATGTGATAAAAGGAGCTATGGTTCTTTTTATTTCTGAAATTTTGAAGAATACAATCCAGGAGGAGGAACAAAATGAACCCTTATATTATTTCCTGGAGGGAAGTATTGATTGGATGGACGATGCTGATAATATTAGCAATTTTCATTTATTGTTTTTACTGAAGCTTTCCCGCTTTCTGGGTTTTTATCCTGATGATTCCAATCTCGAACCTTCATATTTTAATATGCAGGAAGGTATTTTCCAGGAGCAGGAAACCGGAGGTTATTGTATTGAAGGAGCGAATTCATTGCTGCTAAAGCAGTTTCTCGGTATAAATTTTGATGCTTCAGGAGAAATTAAAATGAGCAAAACCGAAAGGTCAAATTTCCTGTCTATGCTTCTGGTGTATTATTCCCTTCATATAGAGTCTTTTAAAAAACCTAAGTCCCTCAACGTTCTTAACGAAATTTTTCATTAATGCGTTACACCATCCTCCTTTTACTACTTTTTTCATTTTTAACTGTAAAAGGTCAGGAAGTACTCGTGTTTGAAAAAGGAACAAATATGCCGCTGCCTTATGTGGCTATTTACAATAAAAACAAATCGAAGAGTACGGTAACGGCGTGGGAAGGCAAAGCAGATCTCAATAAATTTACAGCAGACGAAATTCTTATTTTTAAACATATTTCCCATTTGCCGTATACCACCACAAAAGCGGCGGTTATTGCGGGCGGTGGCAAAGTCTATCTTATTCCCGATGAAAATAAACTTCAGGAAGTAGTGCTTTCTGTTTCGAGGTTTAAACAGAAAAAACAGGAAGTGCCTCAAAAGATCATCAGCATTAAACCTGAAGAAATTTTATTCAGAAATCCTCAAACTTCAGCAGATCTTTTACAAAGCACCGGTAAAGTTTACATACAAAAAAGTCAGTTAGGAGGAGGAAGTCCTATGATTCGGGGATTTGCAACTAATCGGTTGTTAATTACTGTGGATGGGGTTCGAATGAATACAGCAATTTTCAGGGGAGGTAATCTTCAGAATGTTATTTCAATTGATCCTCTTGCAGTTAATGAAACAGAAATAATATTAGGGCCTGGATCTGTGGTTTTTGGAAGTGATGCTGTTGGTGGGGTAATGAACTTTTATACGCTGAAACCTAAATTTTCCTATAGTGATGATAACTTCAGCGGAAATGCTTTTAGCCGGTATGCCACTGCAAATAATGAAAAAACTGTTCATACAGATTTTAATATTGGGTTTAGAAAATGGGCTCTTTTAAGTAGTATCACATTTTCTGACTTTGATGATCTTAGAATGGGGTCTCATGGACCAGAAGAATACCTGCGGCTTCAATATGTAATTAGAGAAGGAGGAAATGACCGGATTGTGGAAAATCCCGATCCTAAAATGCAGGTGCCAACAGGTTACAGACAAATTAATTTTCTACAAAAAGTAGCTTATCAGCCAGATGAGATTTGGGACCTTAATCTAGGGTTCTATTATTCTGAAACATCAGATTTTGCAAGGTATGATAGATTATACCAAACGTGGAACGACAGTTTACGATCTGCAGAATGGTTTTATGGACCGCAAAAATGGCTTCTCAGCAATATTCAGATCGAAAAAAGGGGGGAAGGAAATCTTTATGATAAAGCAAAATTTACAGGTGCCTACCAGTTTTTTGAAGAAAGCAGGAACAACAGAGATTTTCAGGATGTTACTTTGTACAGGACCAAAGAGAAAGTAGATGCCTTTTCCGGAAACCTTGATTTTGAAAAGAATTTCTTTAAAAATAAGATCTTTTATGGCTTTGAATATGTTCTTAATAATATTACTTCCCTGGGATATCAAACAAATATTATTGATAACTCTAATAATCCCACTGCCTCAAGGTATCCCGATGGTTCCAATTGGCAATCTATAGCAGCCTATACAGGTTTTCAATGGGAAATTGAGAACGAGCTGAATTTGCAATTGGGAGCACGTTATAACAGGATCATTTTAAATGCAACCTTTGACAATAATTATTTATTTGATCTTCCTTTTGAAAATGCAAACCTTAACACGGGTGCCTTAACCGGAAGT
>CAZXEY010000002.1:0-58637 GCA_964639695.1 uncultured Antarcticibacterium sp.
TTAGCTTTGTTATGAGATTTCAAAATAGCCAGTAATGAAGTCCTAGATTAATTATTCAATGTAATTACCTGTTATTCAAGTGATTATTTATTTCTATCCTTTGGCAACTCATCAATTCTCCCCTGGTAAGAAATTGCACTTCTCTCTGAGCTGTTTACAGAAGTATTTGCCTTGCCACCGGGGAAAACAGTAACAAAGAACTGTAAAAATTCACTCCCTTGATTTCCTTCAAACTTTAGCAGCTTACCATTTTTATTTTCTTCAATCCTCAAATTTTTAATGGGCCCTTCATAATTAATTCCTCCGGGTCGGCCATATCCTCCCCCGCTAAATCTTTCCCCATAATAAGGAAGGAACATTTTAACGCTATCACCTTCAAACCTAATATAATTAGGATTATCGATTAGATCTATTCTATTTCCGGCTAATGGAAAAGCAAAAGTATTTTGTATTTCAAATTGCATTTCATCCACTAATTCCACAACTTTCCTGTTATCTTCAATAGCACCTGATTCACTTCTGGAACTTCCGCAAGAAGTTAGAAACACGGAAGCTAACACTGTAAAAATGATAAATTTTATTTTCATAACTAATGTTTTAGGTGATATTTGAATCAAGTATGATTCCAAACCTTTTCAATTTACAATATTTAAAAATCTCCGTTCTAAGAGTTAAGTTAATTCCGCGGAAATCTTTGAAATTTCTGCATGTACCTGTATAGCTTAAGATATATTCGCCTCTTCTAAATACAATCCTAAATCTTACCTAATAAAGGCCTAATTACCTTGGTCTATTCATCACTTTTTACTTTATTGTCGTTACAATATAAAATTTATAATATGGACGCAAGATTTCAATACGTAAAAATTGATAAAAGTGAAGCTCTTGAAGATTTTACTCAGAAGAAACTCGATAAACTTCAAAATAAATATGACTGGTTAATTAGTGCCGAAGTGCATTTTAAAAGACATGAACCTGAGGATCCTAAAGGATATATTTGCAATATTAGTTTGAGTGGACCAGGACCTATTGTTTTTGCAGAATCTAACGAAGAATCTTACGAAGCAGCAGCTGCAGAAACTGTGAGAGATCTTGACAAGCAATTAGCCAAGAGAAAAGATCAAATGAGAAGTTACTAAAAATAAAACCTCTTATATAATTAAAAAACCTTCCATTGGGAAGGTTTTTTTTGCTTTAGATATAATAAAATTTTCGATTATTTCACCTGACTTCTTTCATTATCTGTCACGGTATTTTTATCAACTGCATTCAAATCTTCATTTTTTAATTTAGACTTAAATTCGTTGATTATCCCACCTTTTAGTAAAATTTGAATTTGACGGTCACTCATGGAATGCTTTGTTTCAAACTCCACAGTTTCTCCGCTTTCTTTTTTCTTCACCTTTACCCTGATATTTTTTCTATTTTCCACATCTTCGCGAAGATTGATAAAGGAAACCATATCTCCCTGTTCGATTTTATCAAAATCTGATACATCTATAAAATCCAAAGGTAAAATTCCGAAGTTTACCAAATTTTGCCAGGCGATACGGGCATAGGAATTAGCAATTACTGCCACCTGCCCCAGGAACTTTGGTGCAAGCGCGGCGTGCTCCCTACTGGAACCCTGTGCATAATTATCTTTGGCTACTACTATATGTCCGCCAAATTCTTCTTTAGCTTTTAAAGCCCGGTCATAAAAAGTATCATCAATGACTGAATAAGAAAATTTACTTATTTCCGGAAGGTTACTTCTAAAAGGTAAAACTTCTGCTCCTGCCCGCAGAATTTCATCTGTAGAAATATTGTCTCCCATTTTTAAAAGAACCGGAATTTCAGCTTCATTTTTTAAAGGTTCAATTTCCGGAAGGGTTTTAATATTTGGACCCCGTTTTAATTCTACCTGAGAACCATCCTCCGGCGGTGCTACCAACATTTGGCTGTTTATAAGTTCCAGTTCGGGATATTCATATTTAGGATAAGTCATACCAAACAGCTTCTCAAGATCACGCGGATCTGTAATCTTTCCTGTTAATGCAGAAGCTGCTGCTGTTTCGGGACTGCATAGATAAACCTGATCATCTTCTGTTCCCGACCGGCTAGGAAAATTCCTGGGCATAGTCCTTAAACTAATAGTATTAGATGCGGGTGCCTGTCCCATTCCTATACATCCCATACAACCACTTTGATGGAACCTTGCTCCTGCCGTTATTAAATTTGCAAATCCCTTATTATTAATTAGATTCTGAATCACCTGCCTGGAGGTAGGATTCACGTCAAAAGAAACATTTTCTCTCACATTTTGTCCCTGTACAATGGCTCCCGCTACCCAAAAATCTCTGATTCCCGGGTTGGCCGATGAACCTATTACCACCTGCCCTACTTCTCTTCCTTCAACCTCCCTTACCGGAACAACATTTCCGGGACTTGTTGGTAAAGCTATTAAAGGTACCAGGTCGTCAAGGATGATTTCGTCGTGCAGGTCATATTCACAACCTTCATCTGCCAGTAATTCTGTCCAATCCTCTTCCCTGTGTTGTGATTTAAGGAATCTCCTTGTTTCTTCGTCACTGGGGAATACAGTTGTTGTTGCTCCCAACTCTGCTCCCATATTCGCAATAACATGGCGATCCATGGCACTTAGCTCTTTTAAACCATCACCATAATACTCAATAACTTTCCCAACGCCACCTTTAACGTCATAGCGTCTCAGCATTTCCAGGATCACATCTTTGGCACTTACCCAGTCAGGCATTTTACCAGTAAGCTTCACTCCCATCACTTTAGGCATTTTAACAAAATAGGGTTGTCCCGCAATTGCAGCTGCAACATCCAAACCTCCGGTTCCTATTGCAAGCATTCCCAAAGAGCCGGCAGATGGAGTATGACTATCAGATCCTACCATGGTTTTTCCCGGTTTTCCAAAACGTTCCATATGAACGGGATGACTTACACCATTACCCGGCCTGCTGTACCACAGTCCGAATTTTTGTGAAGCAGATAAAAGAAAGGCATGATCATCTGCATTTTTAAAATCGGTTTGAAGCAGGTTGTGATCTACGTATTGTACAGCTACTTCTGTTTTTGCTTTTTCCAGTCCCATAGCCTCCAGCTCCAGTTGTACCAATGTTCCGGTAGCATCCTGCAACAAAGCCTGATCTATTTTAATTCCTATTTCTTTACCAGGAACCATCTCTCCTTCAAGTAGATGTTCCTTTATTAATTTTTGGGTTACGTTTAATTTGGACATAGTTGGTCAATTTTAAGTCTCAAAATAAAAGTTTTAGATGGATAAAGACTACGGTTTAACAATATCTTATACCTATAACCAATTCGAAAGGCTTAATTTTAAAAACAACCTAACCAAAGAAAATTCCTGAATGAATGTTATTGTGAAAAGAGCTGTAGTTGGCGGTGCAGTTTCTACTTTAATTATGGCCATTGGGACCTATGTACTGGGAGAAGTATCGGGATATGAGGCAATGGAACTTTTAACTACCTCCCTCTCAGGTATTAACATGCTTTGTAATACTGTTATTCTGGGTTCTTCAACAATTCTGGCTTTAATGCTTACCCTTCTAAGCCTTAGCCGGGCTGCAAAATCTAAATTGAGTAAAGCTCATTATTATCACGTCCTTATTATAGCCAAAGTGGACACTATTCTCATTATCGCAGCAATTGTTACTTTTTTGATGCTGAATCTTCCTATTACAGAGACACATAATGTTCCCAGCTCCTGGTTTAATGTGATCTATTATACCAGCCTGGGAATGGCTGCAATTTTAGGTGGCGGGTTCATTGCCGTGGTAACCATGTTATACGGTACAATTGCAAATGTTATACATATTGTTGGATTCAAGGAAACAGATCATCCCCTGGTAGAATCAAATGATGACGAAGCTGAGGCAATTGAAGAAAAACAAAAAGAGATGGAAAAAGATGTGAAAAACGTTAAAGAAAATTCATCAAAATAAAAAGGAGACTATTTGAAAAACATCTTTAAACGCCAAACGGAATTTTATTTTTTCTCCGGTTACAGGGGATTAAATAAATTGGGAATGACGAGAAAATGCTTCAGAAATAGTCCCGTTTTTATTCTTTATTTTAATTAATTTCTTATTCGACTGAGTTTGTCCAGAATATCTGTTCTACGACCTTCATCTATATTAAAACCCGGTTTACCGCAAAGTGGAAATATATAAGTGAAAGGCATAATATAAGCACCCCAACTTTCAGCCAGTCCATATTCATCATTCTTACTTTCAAGAGTAGGACGTGTAAAATCATTTAAATCACTGTCGTAGGGAGATCCCTCAGCATCGGCTCCTGTGAATAACATTCCGTCATTAATATCAGAATATATTAAAACAGATCCGCCGCCATCTCCTGGAAGATCAGTAATCGTTAATCCAAAGCTTTTAATAATTTCATGTCTTCCTGTAATATCTTTTAAAGAATCTCCATCTTTAGCAGAAATTCGGGGATGTAGAAAAATGGGTGCTCCACCGGCATCTTCGCTCATTGTTTTTGCATCTGCATAAGCAGTTTTATATACAAGTTTATTGGATATAAGGATACCTTTAATTGTGTAACCATCTGTAACCAGTTTTTTTACCGCTTCACGGGTAGCTTCTTCAACAACATCAATGAGAATAATGTCCTTACGGTTAAGATGCCTAATTGCATAACCCTGATGAACACCGGTTTCTCTTTCGCCGCCTTTTATCAAAAAAGTATCGGGAATTAACTTGAGGAATTTACCGGTTTCTCCCTGTTCTATGTACTCGGCGCTTTGACTGTTAAGTACTTCCATTTTATCTACCTTCTTCATAAATTCTTTGGTTTTAAATTAGATTTATAATTTACGACACAGAAAAAGTTCAAACAAGAATTTTGAAAGGTTTTACCATATTTTTAGTAGTTCGTTAACGGTATAACATAGGCTGAAAAATTCCCGTGATGAGTTATAGAAAAATTTACAGGATGAATCTTGTTGTCCAAATATAAATGAGGTATATAATTTTCGTCTTTTTTTACAGTTACCTGTTCTTTTTGAAGCTGATTTACAGAAGCGAAATGTGTAATTACCATTTCTTTAATGGCTTCGGAATCCATAAAAACTTCTGAAAATAGTATTCCATTATTGTTAACTGAAGCTATCGTGTGAATGAAATTTACCGAAGAAGAAGTTGCTGTTTTATACCGATAATTATCCTTAATAACTGTTCCCAATCCTTCTGAAGTTTCGTTGCAGTTATATTGAACCGGATTAAATTTTCGTGCTAACCTGAATCGACGATGATGCGCCTTATAGGCCGCTTCTTTCATAGACCAATATTTCCAGATTTGAATTTCTGGGAATTCAGAATTTAAGATGATACGTTGCTCTTCTTCAGTAAAAAGTTTTTGAAGATATCCTTTACGTTTCCAGTTGGTGGTAGAAACTGCCCGTTCAATATCCACAATATCATTTCCTATCACCGGCCACTTTTCTTTCAATTATTCGTTTAGCATCTCCAACCGTTAGCATACCATCCATAGATTCATTATCTATTTCGATATTAAATTCGTCTTCAACATCCAACACCACATCTACCAGGTTAGCAGAATTGATTTTAAGGTCATTTATAAAATCTGTCTGCTCATTAAAATTATCTAAACCTGATTCCTCCTGAACGTAGGGGGTAACTATTTTTTTAAGTTTTTCAAGTACAACTTTATCATTCATAAATTTTTAATTACCTATTAATTTATTTTTTTAAAAATGGCGACTGCATTTACATCTCCAAACCCAAAACTTGCTTTTGCTAATATTTGAATATTCTTTTCAATGGTTTTAACAGGGACTTTTTCTGCAGAAATAATTGAAGAAATTTCAGGATGCAGGTCCTCACAATTTACATTTCCGAAAATAAAACCTTTGTATAATTGTAATACAGCGGCTACACATTCTATACTTCCGGAAGCACTTAGACAATGGCCGGTCATACCCTTTAAGGAATTTATATAAGGAAAATCGTCATCCTTTCTTTCCAAAGCTTTGGTCCAGTTTTCAATTTCTACAGAATCTCTTGTAGTTGCTGTTAAGTGGCCGTTAATTGCATCGATCTCGTCAGCTTTAACGCCAGCATTCTTCAAAGCACCAAGTATGCATCTTTGAACAGCTTCGCTGTTTGCGGCTGTCATACTACCGCCTCCCCTTTGGCCACCACTGTTAATTTCTCCACCTAAAACTTCTGCATATATCTTAGCACCCCGATGTTTGGCAGATTCAAAATCCTCCAGCAGCAATGCTCCTGCGCCACTACCCGGAACAAAACCGGTAGCGCTTGCACTCATGGGCCGCGAAGCTTCTTCGGGGCGATCATTATAATTCCCGGGTAGAATTCTCATAGCGTCAAATCCACCCCAAACATAGGGCCCATGGTCTCCGCAACTTCCTGCCAGCATTCTTTTCGCTTTACCCGATTTAATCCTTTCGTATGCCTGGATTACTGCTTCAGTTCCCGTGGTACACGCCGAGGAGTTTGTAGTAACCTGGTTTCCACAACCCAGTATACCACCCAGGTAAGCACTTATTCCACTGGCCATGGTTTGTATTACACTGGTACTGCCAAGCCTTCGGGTTTTTCCTGCATCTATAAGATGTATTGCTTCCCTGAATTTATCCACACCAAGTATTCCTGTGCCAAAAATAATTCCCGTCTCCCAATCGGGGCTGGCATCTCCGGCAATTTCCAAACCTGCATCTTTCCATGCATCGGTTCCTGCAATAACACCGTAGATAATCCCGCTGCTATTTAATCCACGAAGCTGTAATGGAGAAAAATATTGTTCCAGCGTATCCTGGGAGATTTCAGGCTTCCCTCCTATCTGGCAACTAAAATTCAGATCCTTTAATTCTTTATGGAATTTAATTCCGCTTGTACCTGTTCTAATTGCCTCCTCAAACTCATTTAACCCCACTGCATTTGGTGAAGCTACTCCCATTCCGGTAATTACGACTCTCTTCATTCCCTATAATTTCTTGTTAGCTGAATCCATTCCTATCATTCCGGCTATTTTGCCCCTGCAAACCAACTCTTCATCAGAATTGTACATACTTACCCTGCATTTTAATTTATTAAACCGGAAATATTCTTTTTCAGACACTACTTTAACCTTTTCACCGGGAAATACAGGCAAGTAAAAATCAATTTCAGAAGAACTTAAAGCTATTTTAACGTTTTCTGTGATATTTTCCTCCTTCTCCAGGAGAAAAATTCCAAGACATACCACTCCTATTTGTGCCATGCATTCCGTCAAAATGACCCCGGGAGTAACAGGATTATCCTTAAAATGGCCCTGGTAGAAGAAGGATTCTTCCGGGAAACAGTAATTTCCACTTATACCCTCCTCACTAACCTGGGTTAATTCATCTACGAAAAGGAACGGCAGCGAATAAGGAAGTTGTGATATAATCTTTTTAGGATCCAAATTCTGAATTATTTTAAATGCTCCCCACCGTTAACAGGAATAATTGTTCCCGTGATCCAGGCAGCTTCGTCTTTAGAAAGAAGATAAACAACATTAGCTACATCATTAGGAACGGTCAATCTTTTAAAAGGATTATGCTTTAAAGCATGAACCCTTAAAGTTTCATTATCGGGAATCATTTGGAATGATCTTGTGACGGTTACTCCCGCCTGTATACAATTGGCCCTGATACCAAAAGGGGCAAATTCCAAAGCCATACTTCGGGTCAGGGATTCTAAGGCAACCTTGGCCACAGATACGGCTGCATAATTGGTCCAGGCTTTTTGATCTCCTTCGCTGGTAAAAGAAATTACTCTTGCATCTTTTGCAAAAAGCCCTTTTTGAAAAATGGCTTCTGTCCAGTCATACAGGCTAAGAGCCATGGCATCCAGGGTTAATTGAAAATCTATATTTTCAAGAACAGGACCCTCTCCCGTCATTGGTTTTAAATTACCCTTCGCAATACTATGGACTAGTGTCCTGATTTTTCCTTTATTTCCCAGGATTTTTACGATCTCTTCTATCAATCCTGAACGTTTCTCCTTTTGAATGGCATCTACATTAAAACTCTCGAGGCGAACATCAGAATTTCTAATTTCTTCAAATGCCTCTTCAATATCGGGAAGTTCCGATTTCCGGTCCCGGTGAATTATAATAATATTCATCCCGTGGCGGGCTAATTTTCGCGCTGTTGCAAGTCCAAGTCCGCTGCTGCCTCCAAGGATTAATGCCCAATAATTAAGATCTTTAAATTCTGTTACCATTGCAGTAAAATTCTTTGAGCCGAAAATCCGGGGCCAAAGCTGAGCATTAATCCCTGGTCACCTTTTGGGATGGATTTCTCAAGAAATCTTTCCAATACATAAAGTACGGTAACACTGCTCATATTGCCGTAAAGTCTCAGGACTTCCCGGGTGTCGTCTATGTTCTTTCCTAAGGTACCAAAAAGTTCAGAAACTGTCTGCACAATTTTCTTTCCCCCGGGGTGAAATATAAGATGCTGAACTTTTGTGATATCACTGTTGTTCTTTTCCAAAAATGGATGGATGATATCGGGGAAATGTTCTGATATGGTTGCCGGAACGGTTTGATCCAGGATCATTTGCAGTCCCTCGTTGGAAAGATGAAAACCCATCATATGGGTGGCATCATAAAAATGGTACATTTCTTCTGCAATAATTTCAGGTCCAATTGCTTCTTCTTCTGAAGATAATAATACACAGGCAGCACCATCACCAAAAATTGCGGCACTCACCATATTTGCCATGCTAAAATCTTCCAGCTGGAAAGTTGCTGTGGGGCTTTCCACTGCCACTAGCGCTGCTCTTTTTCCGGGATTTGCCTTTAGGAAATTCCGGGCATAGATCATTCCCGATATACCTGCGGCACAACCCATTTCTGTAACCGGTAATCTTGTAATATCCCGGCGAAGCTCAAGTTCATTAATGAGATAAGCATCAAGGGAGGGAATCATTATTCCTGTACAGCTAACCGTGATAATAAAATCCAGGGACTCAGGTTTCCAGTTTGCATTATTCAGGGCTTTTCGCAAAACGTTGTTCCCCAGCTTCTTCATTTCCCGAATGTAAATATTGTTTTTATCTTCAAAGGAAGTCGAAGTAAAAACCTCTTCGGGAGCCATTATAGAAAATCTTTTATCGACCCCAGCCCCTTCAAAAATTTTTAGAATCTTTCGCCGAAACCGTTCGTCCTGGTCCTCGAGCCAGTCTTCTACAAGAGGTAATATATCTGCAGTTTCTCTGGAATAATCTGGTAATTCTTTTTCAACATTTACAATTCTAACACTCATTTTTAGCAATTTATTTTTTTATTACCCACTGGTATCGGTAAGCCCATTTCCATTTAATTTGCTGATGTTGAGCGGGAATATCAGCAGCAAATTTTTGAAGATCCTCTTTTTTAAAACCCCTCAATATAGAAGTGAGCCCATCCTTCCTGGCAATTTCATTTCTTATAAAAAACTTACAAAAAGCTTTAAAAAGATAATATGCTTTTTTGCTCCTGTGAAGATCGTTGATTACAATTCCAATTCTCGCCTGGTTAAAGAAACTGTTCATGATATCTTTTATCTCATGATCTTTAAAATGATGAAGAGTTAGAGTACATAATATGATATCGTATTCCTGTTTTCTAAAATCCTTACCAAAAATGTTATAAGCTTTATACTTAATTTCAGGATAAAATGCAGATTGCTTTTCTGCCAATCGAATGGCATATTTATTAGCATCAATACCTACTAAGTTAAGTTTAAATTTTTTTGAACGTCCCCACCGGGCAATTTCTCTTAATAAAGCTCCGTTTCCACAACCTACATCGACAATCTTTACAACCTGCCCTTTGTATTTTCCGGGATCTTTCAGCAATTTCTTTACCCCTTGAATGGTAACTTTATTACCTCCAAGCCATTTATTAATACGATCAAGATCAGAAAGGGTTTTTTCCAGTTCTGGCCCTTTTAGGTCAAAATCATCCATTATCTCCGGCTCATCTGTACGTTTAGAAGTATCTGGCTTTTTCATTTTTCAGGTAACTGTTATCTGATTATTATTTCACCGGCCTTCCATGAGTCCTGTGGATTATATGAGGCAATAATGAGGGAAATGTTTTTATGATATTTTGAGAAACTTCAGCTAAAACTGGATTTAATAAAACTTTTTGTAAAGCTCTTCCTGTTCTAATCCTCAAATTAAAGAATTCGTTCCAGGTTTTACTGTACTCCCATTCCAGTAACTCTCTATTTAAAATGTCATTTTTATAATGTTTTAAAATAGCTTCAGAAGCAATTTTAGCACTATGAATGGCCATAGCCATACCGTTACCGCACAAAGGATAAATCATTCCTGCCGCGTCCCCTAACATTAGTACATGATTTTCAACAATGGATTTCTTTTCAAAAAATATTTGGGCAATGGTAATATCCTTTTCAAACAGAGGTACAGCATTTTGAAAAAATCTTTTTAGCTCAGGATTTTTAAAAAGAACTCCTTCTTTATATTTCTGTGGATCTTTAAATTCTTTAAAGCTCTTATAAGTAGCCAGGTAACAAACATTGACTGCCCCGGTCTCAGTTCTTGATAATCCGCAGTATCCTCCTTTAAAGTTATGAAGTGAAACTACATTTTCAGGATGCTCGTCATTTTTATAATGTGCTTTTACTGCAAGCCATCCTGTCTTTTTTTCAATAAAATCCCGTTCAAGTTTCTTATCCAGCAAAGACCGCTTCCCAAATGCCCCCAAAACAATTTTTGCCCGGCATTCTGTAGACGTGGCTATATTGATAAAATGGTGGTCTTCTTTATATTCTATCGATTTAACGGTGTCTTTAATAAATTCTACTCCTGCTTTTTCCGCTTTTCTGAATAAATAATTATCAAGGGTGTACCTGCTTATTCCTAATCCTCCTAATGGTAACTGAGCATTTATTGTTTTTCCTGAAGGGGTACTGTAAACTAAATGATTGATTATTGCCGGTTCTAAGGAAAAAAGATCCAGGGACAAAAAATCCAGGTATGGCAGGATCTCCTTCGAAAGATATTCTCCACATACTTTATGGAAAGGATATTCTTCTTTTTCATACAGCACAACTTCCAGGCCTTTGGCAGCAAGATGTATTGCGGCTGTAAGACCCGAGAGACCTCCGCCAATAATTGCAATATCTTTCTTTTTCATTAGCGTCAATTACTGCTTCAGTTACAGCGATTTTATAAGGTCTTCAAGATAAGTAAAAGAATAAAAAACTCCCGGTTTTACGCGGGAGTTTTAATTAAACATTTCTAAGAAACATTAGTTTCCTTTAGTTGCTTCTTCGGCTTCTTTTTGTAGTTGTTCATTAGCTACAATTGCCAACTCCACACGACGGTTTTTTGCACGCCCTTCTGCAGTTGAATTATCATATTTTGGTTGAGATTCCCCATACCAGTTAGTTGTAAGCCTTCCAGGGGAAATACCGTTGTTAACCAGGTAATTTGTTACCGCCTGTGCCCTGTTTTTCGACAAAGTAAGATTATAACTATCACTACCCTGGCTATCTGTATGCCCTTCTACAAGGATATTGGTATTAGGATACTCTTTCAAAATATTAGATAGTTTTCTAAGAGTAGTTTCAGATGCGGTATTGATATTAAACTTATCTGTATCAAAATAAACACCACTCGCTTCATCGAAGGTTACGTTTATACCTTCACCAACTCTTTCAACTTCAGCTCCTGGAATTTCCTGTTCGATTTCCTGTGCCTGCTTGTCCATTCGGTTACCTATATAAGCACCGGCAGCACCTCCTACAACACCTCCAATAATGGCTCCTAATGCTGTATTTCCATCTCCTGTATTATTTCCAATTACCCCACCAATAACTGCACCACCAGCACTTCCAATTACAGCACCTTTTTGTTTGTTATTTGCATTACGGGTAGCATCACAGCCATACAGCAGCGTTGCAGCTACAAACATAATGGCCATAAACTTATTAAGTCTCAATTTCATATTTTTAATTTTAAAGTTTAGTAAAATTCATTCTTATTACGAAAGGTTTTCCCTCAAGGGTCACAGTTTGTTCCCAGGTCATTGAATTGTCTGAAAGAGAAATAAGATTCAGCCTAAATCCCTGGTTTCCTGTTGTAGACCTGTTATTACTGTCTGTTGGCTTTAGAAGAAAATCATACATTCCTTCAGCGGTGTTTTCCTCATCAATTGACCAGTTAAAGTACCGTTGTCCTGCCGTACAGTTTAACCCCTGGACTTCGTAGGTACCGGTATTGTTATTAGAAATGAAATTCCAGGTACTTCCCTGAAAGCAGGAAGCAGAGGCATCATTAAACAGGGTAACATTAAAATTTCCGGTGTTATTGGGATAGGTAATATTGTTCAATACCCAATCCCCTTTAAATGTTTTTCTAGCTTCAATAGCAGTCTTGCTCGGTCCACAGGAAACAAACAACACCGTTGCTGCCAATAGAAATAACAATTTTTTCATAATCTTTAATTTTAGGGTTAAAAAAAGATCCAATCATGGTATAATTTAACCGTGACTGGATCCAATTAATTTTAATATTATCTTCTAAATAATCTGCTTATCAGGGAGATAACTAATAAAACAATAAAAATGTAAAAAATAATTTTAGCAATATCTGCTGATCCTTCAGCAATACCTCCAAATCCAAAGATGGCGGCAACTATTGCAATAATTAAAAAAATAACGATTAGTCGTATCATAATAGAGTTTTTATTGATTAGCTAAGTCAAAATTACTCTACGGTTATACTACCAACAAAAGATTATTAATTATTTAACAAGGAAATTGTTAAGGAGTCTTAATATGGATATATTATTCCCAATGTTTTATTAATAATCGATAAGTTCTTTTAATTTTTTAGAGATTTTATTTTTTGGAAGATAGTTTTCTTCAAGCTGTTTTGCAAAGGGAATGGGAGTCTCCAAGCTTCCCACTCTTACTACCGCTGCGTCCAGATATTCAAAGCAATTTTCTGTAATTAAAGCCGAAAGATCTGAAGCTATACTACCGAACACCGAATCCTCTGCAACTATAAGCACCTTTCCGGTTTTTTTAACCGATTCAAAGATCTTTTTAGTGTCTAGTGGTTGCAGACTTCTTAGATCCAGAAGGTCTGCATTAAGATTTGGAAATTCCAGGAGGGTTTCCAGTGTCCAGTGGACCGCCGCTCCATAGGATATAATCGTAAGCTCATCACCTTCTTTTAATAAAGAAGCTTCCCCGAAAGGAATGGTGTAATAATCCTTAGGCACCTCCTGGCGTATACTTCTATATAAACCTTTATGCTCAAAAAACATAACGGGATTGGGATCATTAATCGCCGTTGCAAGTAAACCCTTGGCATCTACTGGAAAAGCCGGATAAACAACCTTTAATCCCGGAGTTTTTGTAAACCACGCTTCATTGGTTTGGCTATGGAAGGGACCTGCTCCCACTCCTGCTCCGCAGGGCATTCTTACCACCACATCGGCCTTTTGATTCCAGCGGTAATTTACTTTTGCCAGGTAATTCACTATTGGATTGAAGCCTGAACTCACAAAATCAGCAAACTGCATCTCCACTACCGACTTCATATTATTAATAGATAAACCCATTGCAGTAGCAACAACTCCCGATTCACAAATAGGGGTATTTCTCACCCTGTCCTTACCAAAGGCATCTACAAAACCTTCAGTTATTTTAAAAACCCCACCATAATCTGCAATATCCTGTCCCATTATAACCAGATCCTTATGACGTTCCATAGATTGTTTTAAGCCCTGGGATATTGCATCAATAAATCGGATATTTTCAGATTCACCCTTTGCATCAACGTGCTCATAATCAAAAGAATGGTAAACATCATTTAATTCTTCTGTTTCAGAAGAGGAAATTGTTTGTTCATCAAATGCAATTTGTAAATTATCATCAATTTCCCGCTTGATCTCCTGGTGAAAAAAAGCATCCATTTCTTCAGTGAGGATATTATTGCTAATAAGAAAATCCTTATAGTTGTTGATAGGATCTTTTGCAGCCCATTCATCCATTAGGTCTTCGGGAACATATTTTGTCCCACTTGCCTCTTCATGGCCACGCATTCTAAAAGTGACAAATTCAATCAATATCGGCCTTGGATTTTCTCTTACACTCTCAGTGATTTCTAATAGTTTGGTGTATACCTCCAGGATATTATTGCCGTCAATTTTATGGGCTTCCATTCCATATCCTATTCCACGATCCATAAGATCTTTACAATTGTACTGTTCCCTTGTTGGAGTTGAAAGGCCATATCCATTGTTTTCAATACAAAATAGAACAGGAAGGTCCCATACAGAGGCTATATTAAGAGCCTCGTGAAAATCGCCCTCACTAGTCCCTCCTTCTCCGGTAAATACCGCACAAAGTTTCTTTTCATTTCTCAGTTTATGGGCCAGGGAAATCCCATCTGCCACTCCTAGTTGCGGTCCCAGGTGAGAGATCATTCCCACTATTTTAAATTCCTGGGTACCAAAATGGAAACTCCTGTCCCTTCCCTTAGTGAAACCGTTAGCTTTTCCCTGCCACTGAGAAAATAACCTGAATAAAGGTATTTCCCTTGCTGTAAAAACCCCCAGGTTCCTGTGCATTGGCAAAATATATTCGTCTTTTTCAAGAGATAAAGTTACCCCAATGGAGATTGCTTCCTGCCCAATGCCACTAAACCATTTAGACACCTTTCCCTGTCTTAATAATATTAGCATCTTTTCCTCTATTAACCTGGGTTTGAGCATAGACTTATAGAGATGTATCAAGGTTTCATCAGAAAGATTCCCCCGCTTATAATTCATAAGAGTTTGACTGCTGGTATTAGGCTCCATAGTTATTGATTGTAACTCAAAAGTAAATAATTTAAAAGGGATCTGCTATACCTAAAGAAAAATATAAACTCCGTATATTTTATTTAACTTTGTTTGTTAACTTAGATAAACAACCAGAAAATGGCAATGACTAATATACCCAGCGTAGACCTGGCCGATTTCTTATCGGGTGATCCCGAAAGAAAGAAAAAGTTTGTAAACGAAATTGGTAAAGCATATGAAGAGATAGGATTTGTAGCTTTAAAAAACCACTTTTTAAGTGATGAACTTGTAGATGAGCTTTATAAAGAAGTAAAAGCTTTTTTTGATCTTCCGGTGGAAGTTAAAAAGAAATATGAAATAGAGGGGTTGGGAGGCCAGAGAGGTTATATTTCCTTCGGAAAAGAACACGCTAAAGGTAAGAAAGAAGGGGATCTTAAGGAATTCTGGCATTTTGGCCAGGAACCTTCTGAAGATGCTAAACTAATTGAGGAATATCCGGAGAATGTAAAGGTGGAAGAGCTTAAAGACTTTAACCACACAGGTATGGAAGCCTACAGAATGCTGGAAAAAACCGGGATTTATGTTTTACGCGCTCTTGCTCTTTATATAGGTTTGGAAGAACATTACTTTGATCATTGGGCAAGCAATGGGAACAGCATATTACGTCCCATTCATTACCCTCCTATCACAGAAGAGCCTAAAGGAGCAGAACGGGCAGGGGCGCATGGAGACATCAATCTTATAACCTTATTAATGGGAGCTTCCACCGGAGGTTTGCAGGTGTTGCGAAAGGATGGAGAATGGATAGATGCAATTCCACAGGAAGATGAACTTGTTATTAATGTTGGCGATATGCTGGAAAGGCTAACCAACAATAAATTGCGCTCTACTATTCACAAAGTAGTAAATCCTCCAAGAGAGCAATGGGGAAATCCAAGATATTCTATTCCGTTCTTTATGCATCCACGAAGTGAAATGCCTCTAAATTGTTTAGAAGAATGTATAGATCCAAATAATCCTAAGCAATATGAAGATATAACAGCGGGTGAATTCTTACACCAGCGACTTATTGAGATTGGATTAATAAAAAAATAATTATGGCTAAGAAAAAGTTAGGATTTGAAGATCTTGGCGGTTTCGTATTCTCTACCGACAGTAGTTTTCAACCAGATGATGAATCTAACCAGGAGGAAGAAACATTATCTCCCGGAAACCAGCGACTGGAAGCGCACTTTAGTAGTAAGGGACGGGGAGGAAAAACGGTGACTGTTATAAAAGGTTTTGAGGGTAAGGAAGAAGATCTTATTCATTTGGGAAAACACCTTAAAAAGAAATGTGGGGTTGGCGGTTCTGTTAAAGACGGGGACATAATTATCCAGGGAGATGTTCGGGAAAAAATAATTGAAATTCTTACAGAAGAAGGTTACAGGGTAAAACGGGTTGGAGGTTAATCAATAAAATTGAGGGATTTTATGTCACAATTGCATATTACACATGGCGATGATCTTACGAACAGCATTAAAAAGCTGGATCTACCGGGGGAAATAATAGTCTGGCGGGAGATGCTTTGCGAAGGCCCTACTTGTTATCGTTTGGATTCTGATGATTCTATTCAAAAAAGAACAGAATTCCTGAGCGCTACCTATAATATTTCTGCTGAAAATTATAAAAAACAATTTGTTGAGGAGCTCAATAAGCTAACAATTATAAACGGGTACGATGAGATAATCCTGTGGTTTGAATTTGATCTATTTTCTCACATCAACATGCTGGCAGCAATAAGCCATCTCATTGATCACAGGAAAGACACTCCCCTATCTCTTGTTTGCAGCAAAAAACTGGAAGGGGAAAAAGAATTTTCCCCACTGTCACAACTTCCTCAAAAACATTTAAAAAATCATTACGAACAAAGAATAGACCTTAATAAAGATGATTTAATTACCGCCAATCTCATTTGGCAGCTTTATAATGAAGATAACCCTGAAAAGCTGAAAAAACAGATTACCACTACGTCAAATTTTGAATACCTTTCCAGTTGTATTCGTGCCCATATTGAACGGTTCCCCAATGCAAAAACTGGCCTGAACTCACTTGAAAACAATGTACTTAAACTTATCAATAAACATAACATTACCTGTGAAAACCAACTAATAGGCTACGCCCTGGAATACCAGGGGTATTTTGGAATGGGTGAAATACAGGTGAAAAGGATGATAGATAAGTTGAAGATGTTTTATGAACTAAAAGATGACAAGCTGGTTTTAACAAAAGAAGGCGAAGAAGCCTTAGCCGAATCAAAAAATTTTTACCGGGAATTAAAGAATGATGAATATTTCGGCGGGGTAAGGATGTATGATTTTCTTTATGACGCAGATTCCCATAGCATACTAAAATTATAGAATGACATTAGCACCTTCAGAATTAATTATTAATGCCGACGGTAGTATATACCACCTTAAATTATTACCACAACATCTTGCAGAAACAATCATTACCGTGGGAGACCCCGACAGGGTAAATGCAATAACCAAATATTTCGATTCTGTAGAATTCAGTATTCAAAGAAGGGAATTCAACACCCAAACAGGTTTTTATAAAGGAAAAAGAATATCGGTAGTTTCTACAGGAATAGGAACAGACAATATAGATATTGTTTTTAATGAACTGGATGCTCTTGTAAATGTTGATCTTGAAAAAAGAATAATAAAGAAAGAATTCACTCCACTTAATATTATTAGGATTGGAACTTCAGGGGCCATTCAAAGGGACATACCTGTAGATTCCCTTCTACTTTCGGAAACCGCAATAGGTTTTGACGGTTTACTTCACTTCTATGACAGTAGAGGAATTCAGGATTTAAAATTTACCGAAGCCCTGATTGATCACCTGGATTGGCCTCAATATAAATCCTCTCCTTATGTTGTTTCGTGCGATAAAACCCTTACTGAACATTTTTCACAGGAAAAAGGGTTTCATAAAGGAACCACCCTTACAAATTGCGGATTTTATGGTCCACAGGGGAGAGTACTTCGTTTGCCTGTGCAAGACCCAAAGCTTAAGGATAAAATCGAAAGCTTTTCCTATGAAGGAAAAAGAATTACCAATTTAGAAATGGAAACTTCGGGAATGTATGGGCTCGCAAAACTTTTAGGCCATCGTACAGTTTCTTTAAATGCTATCATTGCAAACCGGGCCACAGGAGAATTTAGCAGAAATCCCGGGGAAACTGTAGATTCTTTAATTAAACTCGCTTTAGATTGTATAGCAGGAATAAAATGATTTAACATTAATTTGGTCTTTTCACCTTCCTCTACTTATTACTTTTGGAAATAAATTAACTTTATGCTCTCACCAAATGATATTCGTTTTAGACATCGTGACCTTAACTGGTTAAGTTTTAACGAAAGGGTTCTTCAGGAGGCAGAGGATAAACTGAATCCTCTCTATGAAAGGATAAAATTCCTTGCCATCTTTTCATCCAACCTGGATGAATATTTCCGGGTAAGGGTTTCCCAGCTCAGGCAAATTAAAAGAGTTGAAAAAAGTATTCGGAAAAAATTAGCTCTCAGGCCCAATAAGATTACAAAACAAATACTTGAAGAAGTAAAAATCCAGCAACAAAGGTTTGGTGAGATTTATCACGAACAAATTATACCCGAACTGGCTGAAAATAATATTTACTTAATCCATTGCAGGCAGTTTACAGAAAAACAAATTGATTTTGCAGCGGGGTATTTTGAAGATTATGTGGCAAATAAGGTGAAGCCTAAAAAAATACTATTATCTGCAGACAAAGAAGTTTTTCTGGAAGACGGCGTCCTATATTTTGCAATAACTTTTGAAAATAAAAAGAAGTTAGGAATAGTAAATATTCCCACAGAAGAATGTGGCAGGTTTGTACAAATGGAGCACAATGTAATAACTTACCTTGACGATATAGTAAGAAATAAGATCCCAACCCTTTTCCCAAAGGAAACGGTTACCGGTGTTTTTGAAATAAAATTGTCACGGGATGCGGAGCTGTATATAGAAGATGAATTTAATGGAGTTCTTGCAGAAAAGATCTATGAGTCCCTGGCACAGCGAACCGATGGCCAACCTACCAGGCTGTTGTATGATGCAAATATGCCCAAGGAAACTCAAAAAAGCCTTAGAAAGCTTTTAAAGCTAGGGAAAATTGATATGATGCCGGGAGGGCAATACCACAATTTCAGCGATTTCTTTTCCTTTCCTAATCCCACAAATAACAAAGAGCTGGAACGGAAAGAATTTGTTCCTGTTAAGCATAAAGTGTTGGGAAATTCCGAAAATTATTTTGAAGCAATTTCAGAAAAAGACCAATCGGTTCATTTTCCCTATATGTCTTTTGATTATGTGGAGCGATTCTTAAAACAGGCTGCACATGATCCTGATGTAGAAGCGATACGAATTTCACTTTACAGGGTGGCAGATGAATCATTACTTACCAGTTATTTGCTTCAGGCATTGGACAAGGGAAAAAAAGTAACAGTTTTTGTGGAAGCCAAAGCACGTTTTGATGAGGAGAATAATATTATTTGGGGAAAGAAATTTGAAGAAAAGGGTGCCAATGTTATCTATAGTTATCCTAAAATTAAAGTGCATTCTAAAATTTTACTGGTTGAAAGAAGAGAAGGTGAAAAACTTAAAAATTACGCCTATATAGGTACAGGAAACTTTAATAGTAAAACTGCCGGAATTTACTGTGATCACGCGATTTTTACAGCCGATAAATATATTACGAAAGAATTATCGAGAATATTCAGCGTGCTTGAGGGTGATCTTATTGTGCCGCGGGAAAAGCGGTTGTTTATTTCCCCTTTCTCAACCAGGCGAAATTTTACCGCTCTTATCATGAATGAGATCGAAAATGCTATGGCCGGTAAAAAAGCTGCCATAACCGCTAAAATGAATAGCCTTGAGGATCCAGAAATTATCGAATGGCTATATAAAGCAAGTAACGCAGGAGTACAAATAAGATTGGTGGTAAGAGGTTTTACCTGTCTAATCCCCGGAGTTAAAGGGATGAGCGAAAACATTTTCATCACCAGTATTGTCGACCAGTTTCTGGAACATGGCCGTAGTTATATATTTGAGACTGGAGGCGAGGAAAAGGTTTATTTTGGTAGTGCAGATTGGATGACTCGTAATTTGGATCGAAGGATAGAAGTTATCGCTCCTGTTTTTGATGAAGATATTGCTGAAGAGTTTAAAGATATTCTCAATATTCAGCTGAAGGATAATGTCAAAGCAAGAATTCAGGATCGGGAAGAGAAAAATCTTTACATTAGAAAATCTTCCGAAGAAAAAGCGGTTAGATCACAAATGGAGATATATCAATATCTCAGGGAAAAACACGAATCATGAGAATATTAAATGTAGGCGGCGTTCCTGAACACTTTAATTTACCCTGGCATCTTTGTATGGAGCAAGGGGAGTTTGAAAAAGAGGGATTAGAAATTAATTGGCGCAATTTTCCTGATGGTACCGGAGCAATGAATAAAGCTTTACGCGAAGGAGAAATTGATGTCGCTATTATCCTTACAGAAGGAATTGTTAAAGATATTATTGCAGGAAATCCTTCTAAAATTGTACAAACCTTCGTTGCCTCACCGCTAATTTGGGGGATTCATGTAGATTACAATTCTTCAATTAATTCTCTTGAACAGCTAAAGGATCAAACCGTGGCGGTAAGTAGAATGGGGTCTGGTTCTCACCTTATGGCCTGTGTTAATGCCGAACAGCAGCAATGGAACCCTGAGGACCTGCATTATAAAATAGTTGGGGATATTGATGGAGCTGTAGAAGCTTTACAAAATAATGAAGCTCAGTATTTTATGTGGGAACACTTTACTACCAAACCTCTTGTTGACAGGAAGATCTTTAGAAGAATTGCAGACTGCCCTACTCCCTGGCCTTGTTTTGTAATTGCCGTGCGGGAAGAAATCCTAGAGAATAACGAAGAGGAAATAATTAAAATGCTGCAGGTAATTAATTTAAAAACGACCCAGTTTAAAAAAATTCCTCATATTGCGGAAACATTGGCAAAAAGGTACGATCAACAGCCCGCAGATATCAAGAAATGGTTAGAAATTACCTCCTGGAGTCAAAGCCAGTTAACTGATGACCAACTACAAAATGTTCAGGAAAAATTATTTGAACTTAATCTTATACCTGATAAAGTTCCTAATACCAGTTTAATTAAAAATCTATAATTGTTTAAACCCCATATGAAAAAATTTCTCTTTCTTTCTCTTTTTCTATTCTCAGGATTCACATTCTCACAAGTTACTACAGAAGAAACTACCCCTGTTTTTAAAAGGGAAATTGCCAAAAACGAATTAAGTATTGGAGCTTTTAACCTTGTTGCTTTTGGAGCTATAGATATTGCCTACGAAAGGATCCTAACCCCTAACACCAGCTGGGCTGTAGAAGGTTTTATTCTTGCTTTAAACCGTGATAATGAAGTTGCAGAAGGTGCCTTTACAAGAAATGCCTCTCTAACGGGAAAATTTAAGTATTTCTTTGGTGATAAGACTGCCTGGGGTTTCTATGCAAATGGCCTCGCTATGCTATCGGGAGGAGAATATTTTGAGGATTACGATTATGAACTAGACCGTACAGGAGAACAAATTAAATATACCGATATTGCTTTAGGTTTTGGGTTAGGTAGCAAATTCGTTGCCAAGCAAGGCTTTTTTGCAGATCTAAGCGCAGGAATAGGCCGTAACTTACTGAACAATGATTCTCCTACTATTGTGGGTCAATTCAATGTAAACCTTGGGATGAGGTTTTAATTACCAGTTCACAGGTTCTTTTCCTTTTGAGATAAGATATTCATTTGTTTTGCTAAAATGCCGGTTTCCAAACCAGTGGCCCCTAATGGCACTTAACGGTGAAGGATGCCCACTTTCAAGGATTAAATGTTTTGAGGAGTCAATTTTGGCTCCTTTCTTTTTTGCCGGACCTCCCCATAAAAGAAACACGATATCCTCCTTTTCCCTGGAAATAATTTCAATTACCTTATCTGTAAATTTTTCCCAGCCTTTTTGTTTATGAGAACCGGCTTCCCCCGATCTTACGGTGAGAACAGCATTTAACATTAGAACTCCCTGATTTGCCCAACGTTCCAGATTCCCATTTGCAGGGGCAGGTTTTCCAAGATCGGCTTCTATTTCTTTGAATATATTTTTTAAAGATGGTGGAATTTTAGAGTCTTCATAAACCGAAAAACACAAGCCATGCGCCTGCCTTGGCCCATGATAGGGATCCTGGCCCAGGATCACCACTTTTACCTCATTAAAAGGAGCACGGTTAAATGCTTCAAAAATGTTCTCAGAATTTGGGAAGCAAACATTTTGGTTATATTCATTAGAAACATAATTGATTAGTTCCTGAAAATAAGGCTTGTCAAATTCAGATTTTAACTCGTTTTTCCACGAGGGATGGATATCGACCTTCATTTTAATTGAGTAAATTTGCAGGACCCAAAATTAGGGAAAATAAACTATGATAAAAATTGCAGCTAAAACGCTAACTGATCTTGAGTTTCCTACCATCTGTAAACAGATAAGTGAATTTTGCATCACGCAAATGGGAATTGAAAAGGCGATAGCAATTACTCCATATACCACACCCACCAATGCAGTCTTTGGTCTTAATCAAACCAATGAATATCTAAATTCTTACCAGCAGGAAAGCAGGATTCCCAATCACGGGTTCGATAGCATTAATCAGGAAATTAGGATGCTTAAAATAGAAGAAGCGGTTCTTGAACTTGGAAGTTTCAGGAAAATTGCTGCTATTGCTGAAACTGCAAATACGCAACTTCGGTTCTTTAACAAGTTCCAGGAGCTGTATCCTGCTCTTTTTGAAACTTCAGAAAATATTGAATACACAAAAGCCATTCCCGAAAAAATCGGGGAAGTGGTAAACCGCTTTGGTGAAATAAAAGATGAGGCCTCCCCTGCCCTGTTACAAACCCGGCGGGCTATGAATGTGGTAAAGGGAAAAATAAATTCAAGTTTTAACTCTGCACTTTCTAAATACAATGAATACGGGTATCTTGATGAGATAAGAGAAAGTGTGGTGGAGAATATTCGGGTACTTGCTGTGAAAGCTATGTACAGGAAAAAAGTGAAAGGTGGAATTCTTGGGAATTCCAAGACAGGAAGCATTGTTTACATACAGCCCGAAGCTACTATGATGCATACGCGAGAGCTTAATAATCTTGAATATGAGGAAAAGGAGGAAGTAAACAGGATACTTAAGGAACTAACAAATTTCATAAGACCTTATCGTGAACTGCTTCAGGATTACCAGGATTATTTAAGTGAAATAGACGTCATTTCAGCAAAAGCGAAATATGCTAAAGAAATTAAGGGAATTCTCCCAAAGATCACAAAAGACCGGGAGTTGCAGTTAAAAGAGGCCTACCATCCCATACTTCTAAGAACGAATAACAGAAAAGGAGAAAAAACATTTCCGCAGAGCATAGAATTAAAAAAAGATAACAGGATCATCGTGATCTCGGGCCCCAATGCCGGGGGAAAGAGTATTACCCTAAAAACTGTTGGATTGTTGCAGGTAATGGTTCAAAGCGGAATTCTCATTCCTGTTCACGAATACAGCAGGATGTGCCTGTTTACAAAAATTTTAACTGATATTGGGGATAATCAATCGATAGAAAATCATTTAAGTACCTATAGCTACCGGCTGAAGAATATGAATTATTTCCTCAGGAAGTGTGATGACAAGACGCTGTTTCTTATTGATGAATTTGGAACCGGAAGTGATCCTGAATTGGGAGGTGCTTTAGCTGAAACTTTCCTGGAAGTTTTTTACGAGAGGGAATCCTTTGGAATTCTTACAACTCACTATACAAATTTGAAAATGCTGGCAAATGAACTGCCTTACATGACCAATGCGAATATGATGTTTGACTCCAGAAGCCTCGAACCTCTTTATAAATTGCAGTTAGGAGAAGCCGGAAGTTCATTTACATTTGAAGTAGCACAAAAGAATGGCATTCCTTACAGCTTGATTAACAGGTCAAAGAAAAAAGTAGAAAGAGGAAAAATTCGATTTGATAAAAGTATTGCAGACCTTCAAAAAGAGCGAAGTAAACTTCAAAAAACTACAGATGCTCTAAAATTTAAAGAACAAAATGCTGCAAAGGAAAAGGATAAACTGGAGGAAATAAATTCCCGGGTTCAGCAAAAACTGGAAAGTTACCAGGAATTGTACGACAGTAACCAACGCCTTATTTATCTGGGCCAGAAGATCAATGACCTGAGTGAAAAATACTTCAACAACAAGAAGAAGAAAGATCTTATTGGGGAATTCCTGAAAATCGTGGAAATTGAGAACTCCAAGCGGAAGAAGGAAACGGTAAAGGAGAAAAAAGAAAAGAAGGCAAAAGAGGAAAAGGTTCTAAAAGAAGCAGAAAAGCAGGTTGAAAAGATTAGGGAACGCAAAAAAGAGGAAAAGAAAAAAGTTGAAGTAGAACAGAAAAAGGAAGCCAATAAACCTAAAATTGCTTTAAAAATTGGAGATCGCGTTAGGCTTGAAGATGGTAAAGCAGTGGGTACAATTGATACTATAGAAAAAGGCAAGGCAGTGGTGAACTACGGAATGTTTACAACTAATGTTTCTGTGGATCAGCTGGAGCTGGTACAGGCTAAAAAATAAAAATTCAGGGGCAGCTGATAAATTAATCAAACTATGAAAACAGAAATACCTCAGGATAAAAAAATTATTCTCTTTGACGGAGTATGTAATTTTTGTGATAACTCTATTAAATGGATCATAAAGCACGACAAAAAGGATAAATTCCGGTTTGCATCACTACAAAGTGAAGTAGGAAAAAAATTAATTTCTGAAAGAGGTATGGATCCTGAAGAAATGGATTCAATGGTTCTTATTGAACCCGGAGTAGCTTATTATAAAAAATCTACGGCAGCCTTAGAGATCTCCAAAGAACTTTCGGGTGGGTATTCCTTATTGAGCAACTTTTCCTTCCTGCCCGAGGGATTTCGTGACAGCATCTATAATGTGATCGCCAGAAACCGCTATAAATGGTTCGGGAAAAAAGAGGAATGTATGATCCCTTCTCCCGAACTTAGATCTAAATTTTTGGAATAGTCTCACCCTCTTTATGTACCGGGAGAGGCATATCGCTAAGCTTATTCACCGATTTTGCTACCATCATAGAAACAGCTGCATCTCCTGTTACATTTACGGTTGTTCTGCACATATCTAAAGGTCGGTCTACCGCAAATATTAAAGCCAATCCTGCTTCGGGAATACCTGCCTGGGCTAGAACGATCACCAGCATAACCATACCGGCACCGGGAACCGCCGCAGATCCTATGGAAGCTAAAGCTGCGGTAACAATTATTCCCAGCTGCGCTTCCAGTGAAAGATCGATACCAAAAGCCTGGGCTATAAAAACTGCCGCTACAGCCTGGTATAGGCTTGTCCCATCCATATTAATTGTTGCTCCAACGGGAAGTACAAAACTTGTCACTTCCTTATGCACCCCTAAATGTTCTTCAGTTCTTTCCATTGTTACAGGAAGAGTTGCTGCACTGGAGCTTGTGGAAAACCCCAAAAGCTGGGCAGGAGCTATTCCTTTAAAAAAGAAGGAGGGGCTTTTCCTGGTGAAGATATAGACTATAGCCGCATACACACCCATCATACAAGCTAATCCCAGTAACACTGTAACAGCATACATTCCCAAAGCAGCAAAAAGATCAACGCTGGGAGATTCAATCACCAAAGCTGCCAGTAACGCAAAGACGCCATAAGGAGCAGCAAGCATGATAAGATCGATCATTTTGAGAATTACATCATTAAAACCATCAAAAAAATCTTTGACCGGTTTAGCTGCTGATTCGGGAATTAATATTAATCCTATTCCGAAAAATACAGCAAAGAAAATTACCTGCAGCATATTAGCGTTATCTCCTGCTGCAGCAAAAATATTGGAGGGAACAATATCTTCAAGAGCCTGAAGAGGTCCGGTTTCTTTTTGTTGTTGTGCTACCGCTATTTTTCCCGATACATCTCTTTGGTAACTGGTTAAAAGGTCATTTCGCGTTTCTGTTGAAATTGCCAATCCCGGTTTTATAATGTTTACGAGGCTAAGGCCTATAGAAACCGCTAATACAGTAGTTATAATAAAAGTTACAATAGTACGGGTCCCCATTTTCGAAAGCTTCGAAATATCCTTGAGATCAGAAATTCCTTTTATAAGAGAAGCAAGAATAAGTGGGACAGCAATGAGTTTAAGGGCATTAATAAAAATAGTCCCAAAGGGTTTGATCCAGTCACCAATAAAAGAAGATCCCCAGGTAAATTTAGTAAGTATAAGAGCAAAAATGACTCCTGCAGCCATTCCTAAAAGGATCTGCCAGTGCAGAGCCATTCTTTTATTTTTCACAGAAATAAGTGTTTAATCCGGGTTTAAATGTATGCTATTGGAAGCATATTTTTTAAACCCGGATTAAAATTATTTTAAGAGTAATTTTAATCTGATATTCCTAGAAATTCTTTTTGGAAGTTGAAGTTTCAGGCTCTATTTCAGGTGGGTTTGCAGAATAATTATCGTCCCACTCCACCACGTTAGGCGGTCCCAGTTTATCTACAGATTTAGCTACTAACATAGCTACTGCAGCATCTCCTGTAATATTTACCGTAGTCCTGCACATATCCAGCGGCCTGTCTACCGCAAAAATTAATGCAAGACCTGCTTCAGGAATTCCAGCCTGCGCAAGAACAATTACCAGCATTACCATACCGGCTCCCGGTACTGCTGCAGATCCTATAGAAGCCAAAGTAGCAGTTGCAATAATTCCAAGCTGAGCGCCAAAGGAAAGATCCATTCCAAAGGCCTGTGCAATAAATACAGCCGCAACAGCCTGGTAAAGACTGGTTCCGTCCATATTTATGGTAGCTCCAATAGGAAGAACAAAACTCGCTACTTCTTTATGAACTCCCATATGTTCTTCTACTCTTTCCATAGTAACAGGAAGTGTAGCGGCACTGGAGCTTGTGGAAAAGCCGAGTAGTTGAGCAGGAGCTATCCCGTTTATAAAAAATGCAGGAGTGTTTTTAGTGAAAATCCACACTATTAAAACATAAAATCCTATCATAAGAGCTAAACCTATGAGTACAGTTAAACCGTACATAGCCAGGGCGGCAAAAAGATCGGCACTTGGAGATTCAACCACCAAGGCTGCAAGTAAAGCGAAAACACCATAAGGAGCCGCAAGCATTATAAGATCAATAAGTTTAAGGATCACATCATTGAATCCATCAAAAAAATCCTTTACCGGTTTTGCCGTAGCTTCAGGAATTAATATTAAACCTAACCCAAAGAAGATCGCGAAAAAGATAACCTGTAACATATTGCCATTATCGCTGGCTGCAGCAAAAATATTGGAAGGCACAATGTCTTCAAGAGCCTGCAAAGGGCCTGCATCCTTTTGCCTTTCGGCATCCATAATCCTGGTAGAAGCATCACCGGCATAACTGGTTAAAAGATCATCACGGGTTTCCTCAGAAATTGCATTCCCCGGCTGAATAAGATTTACCATTCCCAAACCTATTGAAACCGCGATAACAGTAGTCATAATATAAGTTGCGATGGTACGGGTTCCCATTTTTGAAAGTTTGGAAATATCCTTAAGATCTGAGATTCCCTTTACAAGGGAAGCAAGGATAAGCGGCACTGCAATTAATTTAAGGGCATTAATAAAGATATTACCAAAAGGTTTTATCCAGTCACTAATAAATTCTGCGCCCCAGCTGAAATTAGAAAGTAACAAAGCAAAAATTACTCCGGCTGCCATTCCTAATAAAATCTGCCAATGCAGTGCAAATTTTTTCATTTTATAATTTTTAGAAGCTATTTATATTTTTGAAGTTTTATTCTGTAAAAAGAAATCGGCGATTACAAGAGCGGCCATTGCTTCTACAATTGGCACTGCTCGTGGAACCACACATGGATCGTGACGCCCTTTTCCCTGCATCTCAACTTCTTCCCCTTTAGAATTAATTGTTTGCTGTTTTTGCATGAGGGTCGCAACAGGCTTAAAAGCAACCCTAAAATAAATATCCATTCCGTTGGAAATTCCACCTTGTACTCCACCGCTTAAATTTGTGCGGGTAGTACCATCGGGATTAAATAGGTCGTTATGTTCACTGCCTCTCATTTTTGTACCTTCAAAACCACTTCCAAATTCAAATCCTTTTACAGCATTTATTGAAAGCATAGCTTTTCCCAATTGAGCATGAAGTTTGTCAAAAACAGGCTCCCCCAGTCCTTTCGGAACATTTTTTATCACACATTGAACGGTTCCCCCCACTGTATCACCCTCAGCTCTTATCTCTTTAATATAAGCTTCCATTTTTTCTGCTGCGGAAGAATCGGGGCAACGAACAGGATTAGATTCTATAAGATCGAAATCTAATTCGGATATATCCTTATCAAGAATAATTTTTCCTACGGATGCTGTGTAAGTTATAAAGGAAATTTCCGGAATTAATTGTTTGGCTATAGCACCTCCTACCACCCTACAGGCAGTTTCCCGGGCCGAAGATCTCCCTCCTCCGCGATAATCCCTTACGCCATACTTCTCATCATAAGTATAATCTGCGTGGGAAGGCCTGTAAGTATCCTGGATATGAGAATAATCTTTCGATTTTTGATTCGCATTTTGAATAGTAAAACCAATTGGTGTTCCTGTAGTTTTACCTTCAAAAATTCCGGAAAGAAATTCTACCGTATCAGGTTCTTTTCTTTGAGTAACAATAGCAGACTGGCCGGGCCTTCTTTTATTCAGCTCCTCCTGAATCTTTTCCAGGTCCAGATGAACTCCGGCAGGACAACCATCTATAATGCCACCTATCGCAATTCCATGGGATTCTCCAAATGTGGTAAGTTTAAACAGTGTTCCGAAGGAATTTCCGGCCATAAAGCGATTTTTAACAAATGTAATTTTTTACATACATATTTAAAAGTCTAATCCCGATTATTAACGCAAACTGCAGCAATTAAAGGAACTTTAAAAAAGTGCTTCCCTAAAAACTGTTACAGGATGTTTAGCAATCCTCTTGGTACCATCAAAGATCTGATGCCTGCAGCTTGTGCCATTTGCGGCTATAATCGTTTCCGGGGACGATTTCCTTACCGCGGGAAAAAGGCTCTGTTCCCCAATTTTCATGCTAACTTCATAATGCTCCTTTTCATACCCAAAAGAACCTGCCATTCCACAGCAACCGGAAGCAATAATCGTCACTTTGTAATTAACAGGGAAATTCAGTACATCAAAAGTTACTGCGGTATTGGATAAGGCTTTTTGATGACAGTGCCCATGGATTTTGACCAATTTTTCTTCCTTAGTAAATGATTCAGGTTTTATATTTCCTAAAGCTATTTCCTTTTTCAGGAATTCTTCAATCAACAGGCTGTTCAAAGCTATGTTTTCAGCTGCGGGTAAATCATCTGCCAATCGTAAATACTCATCTCTAAATGTTAGAATGGCTGAAGGTTCAATTCCTAAGAGAGGAGTTTCAGCTGAAATTTTTCCTTTAAAAAGAGCCACGTTTTTATTGGCAAGATCTTTAGCTTCTTCAAGAAATCCCTTTGAAATATGACTCCTTCCGCTTTCAAAATTCTGCAGTATCTCGACTTCATAATTTAGTTTTGAGAGCAATTCCAGTGCATCAATTCCTACTCCCGTATCCAAATAATTCGTGAATTCATCATTAAACAAATACACTTTTTTTATAGGATGAGAAACCTTAAGCCTCTTCCTGTTTTTTTTATAATAGGATGTAAGAGAAATATTGTGTAACCTGGGCAGGCTTCTTTTTTCTGAAACTCCCAATGATCTTTTGGCCAGCGAAGAGGTCAAAGGATTGGTGAAGAAGAAGTTAGAGATTCCCGGAACTTTTATAGCAAATTTATTCATCTGCGCATTGGAAGCAAAAATACGGCTTCTCAAAGTTCTTCCATTCGCTTTTTGATACTGGTATTGAAATTCTGATTTTAAAGCTGCCATATCTACGTTAGAGGGACATTCATTTTTACATCCTTTACAGCTAATACATAGGTCAAGTACTTCTTTAAGTTCCTTGTGATCAAATTTATTTTCCTTGTGAGAATGGGTTAGAAACTCCCTCAAAGCATTTGCCCTCGCGCGGGTAGTATCTTTTTCATTCCTGGTAGCGCGATAACTTGGGCACATTGTTCCTCCTGCTTCCGAAGGTTTACGGCAATCCCCGCTGCCATTACATTTTTCAGCTAATCGCAAGGCACCCATTGAATCATCAAAGTTTAGCAGCGTTTTAATTTCCGGCTCTTTGCGTTCAGGCTCATAACGAAGAGATACATCCATTGGAGGTGCATCTACAATTTTCCCGGGATTAAAAATATTTTCAGGATCAAATATATTTTTCACCTGCCGCAGGAGTTGATAGTTTTCTTCCCCTATCATTTGGGCAATAAATTCTGCTCTCAACCTCCCATCCCCGTGTTCTCCACTCATGGAACCGTTATATTTCCTTACCAGGGCTGCTACATCTTCGGTAATTTTCCTGAAAAGCGCCACATCTTCCTGCTTTTTAAGATCGAGGATTGGCCTTAGATGGATTTCCCCTGCGCCCGCGTGGGCGTAATACACAGCTTCCTGCCCGTAAGATTTCATTATTTGAGAAAATTCTGAAATATAAGCAGCAAGATCTTTCAAGGCTACTGCCGTATCTTCAATACAGGCAACCGCTTTTTTATCACCCACCATATTTCCCAACAAGCCTAAACCAGCTTTTCTCAATTCCAGAGCATCTTCAATTTGCTCATCCATCAGTACCGGGAGGGCGTAGGCCAACTTTGAAGATTCCAGCCTTGCCAGTAGAATTTTCACCTGCTCCTGAATTTCTTCCTGACTATCAGCTCTTAGCTCCAGCATTAGGATCGCTTTGGGATCTCCCTGAATAAAAAACCTGTTTTCCCTGTACTTCAAATTTTGCTTTGTACAATCTAAAATGACTTTATCCATCATCTCGCAGGTGTACAAAGGACTTTCCATTGCAGGAACAACAGCCAGCATACATTGATCTATGGTTGTAAAATGTGCAGCAACCATAGCCGCATGCTTTGGCGGAAGTAAATCCAACTGAAGGGTTAACTCTGTAGTAAAAGCTAAAGTCCCTTCACTTCCCGAGAGAAGGCTGCACATATTGAAAGCTTTTTCGCTTTCAGAAAATATTTCAGTATCAATTAATGCATCAACTGCATACCCCGTATTACGCCGGTGGATATCAGGATCGGGGAATTTACTTATTATTTGGTCCCTAACTTCAGCTGGAGATAGCAACTCTTTAATTTGGCGGTAAATTGAACCTTCAAAGTTCTCTGTAACATATTTTGCTTTAAACTCCTGGATTGAGACAGAAGTAAAAGAAACCTCGCTCCCGTCGCTTAAAATTGTTTTTAATGCGATGAGTTTGTCTCTTGTTGTTCCATATTTAATTGAAGTAGTACCACTGGAGTTATTCCCGGCCATACCTCCTATCATACATCTGTTCGAGGTAGAAGTATTGGGGCCAAAAAACAATCCGTGTGGTTTAAGCTCCCGGTTAAGGTCATCCCGAATTACTCCCGGCTGAACAATTGCAATCTTTTTTTCAACATCTATGTTTAGGATCTTCGTGAAATATTTCGAGACATCTACTACAATACCGCTTCCAACACATTGTCCTGCAAGAGAAGTTCCTGCAGTTCTGGGAATGATCCCGAGTTTGTGCAACCGGGCAAAACCAATTAAGGTTTTTAAATCTTCAACAGTTTTTGGATAACAAACTGCCGTAGGCAATTCCCGATATACTGAAGCATCTGTTGCATAAATATGCCGATACAGATCATCATAAAACAATTCTCCTTCAATGGCTTGTGAGAGTTCAGCTAACTCGTTTTTCATAGTAATTCAAAATTACAAATATTCTGTAAGCGGTATTAAAGAGGTTTTTAGGGATTATTAACAATACATTGGCTTATTGGGGCGTAAATATTAAAATTTAACATTTACCTTTGCTTACGAAAATTATAAATCAAGAATTATGAAGAAATTATTTTTATTAGCTATTATTGTTATTGGTGCAGGATTAACTGCCCAATCCCAAACTATTTCCGACCATGCCTTGGGTTTACGGTTTGGTGGGGGAGATGGAATTGGAGCTGAAGTTTCTTATCAAAGAGCTTTAGGATCCAATAACCGACTGGAAGCAGATCTTGGCTGGAGAAATGATAGCAACTTCGATGCTTTTAAGTTGACAGGTCTTTACCAATGGGTTTGGAACATAGAAGGAGGCTTTAACTGGTATGTTGGCGCCGGTGGTGGAATAGGAAGTGTTTCGGTTAACGATAATAGCAGATTTGAAGACGAAGGAGTTTTCCTCTTTGTAGCCGGTGATATAGGAATAGAGTATAATTTTGATTTTCCTTTACTAATCTCCCTTGATTTTCGTCCGGAAATTGGGTTTAGCGACTACGAGGTGTTAAACAACTTTTCCCCTGATATTGCATTAGGTTTGCGTTACCAATTCTAAGAACTACAAGTTTTAGATAAAAAAAAGCTGATCCCACGATCAGCTTTTTACTTTTTCCAGAAGTGCTTTCTCGTATAGTTCTTCATAAAGAGGAACAATTTTTTCAATATCAAAAATCTTCGCCCTCTGCCAAGCATTACGTTTAAACCTATCCAGTGTATCATTATTAGATAAGATCGAAACTGCATTTGCAGCCATGTCATCAATATCACCAACATTACTCAGGAACCCTGAAACCCCGTGCACATTTACTTCCGGAAGGCCCCCGGTGTTGGTAGAAATTACAGGAACACTGTTTATCATTGCTTCAAGAGCTGCAAGCCCGAAACTTTCTTTTTCTGAAGGTAATAGAAACAGATCTGAGAAACATAGTATTTTATCAACCTCATTACTTTGTCCAAGGAAAACTACTTTATTCTGGATTCCCAGTTCAAAAACAAGATCTTCTGCCATTTCACGTTCTGGCCCCTCACCTACCATGATTAACTTAGATTTTATCTTCTGCTGGATTTTATAATAGATCTTTATAACATCAGCAATACGCTTTACCGGCCTAAAGTTGCTCACGTGAGAGATAATCTTTTCATTTTCATTTGCCATCAAAGAGCGCTGGCAATCAGTGAAGCTCCTGTTATTTTTAGTAGCATCAATAAAATTGGGCACCACATTTATTGGCTGCCTTATCTTAAATAATTTTAAAGTGTCTTCTTTTAAACTTTGGGAAACAGAAGTTACAACATCGCTGTTGTTTATACTAAAAGTAACGGCAGGTTTATAAAATGGATGATTTCCTACCAGGGTAATATCTGTACCGTGTAATGTAGTCACCATAGGAATAAAAATACCCTCTTCCTCAAGCATTTTCTTTGCCATATATCCTGCATAAGCGTGGGGAATAGCATAGTGAACGTGAAGGATCTCCAGCTGGTAGAGTTTTACCATATTCACAAGTTTGCTGCTTAAAGCAAGCTCATAAGGTTGAAAATGAAAAAGCGGATATTCGGGTACATTAACTTCGTGAAAATGGATGTTTCCGGTTAGCTGCTCCAGTCTCACTGGCTGCTTATAGGTAATGAAATGGATTTCGTGACCTTTCTTTGAAAGAGCCATACCCAATTCTGTCGCAACAACACCGCTTCCTCCAAAAGTAGGATAACATACAATGCCAATTTTCATCTTAATATTTTTAAAGTCTCAAAGAAAACTAATATTGCTCTTTCATTTGCAATTTATGATCTTAAAATTCTATTGAATCATAAATTACCTGCTGGATTTTTTCTCTAATATTAGCCCTTATCAGTTTTCGGTTATCAACATCGGGATAAGTTCTGTTAGATAAAAATACAAAAACAATTTCTTGTTCAGGATCGGCCCAGGCAAAAGTTCCTGTGAATCCTGTGTGACCAAAGCTGGACAAAGAAACGCACCCACAGGTTGGCCCTGCAGATCCTAACTGGGGTTTGTCAAATCCTACTCCTCTTCTCACATTTTCCTCGCAATAATAACAGGTGTTGAATTTATCAAGAGTTGCCGACTTTAAATATTGCTTACCGCCATAAGAGCCACCGTTAAGGTATAACTGCATGATTTTTGCAACATCATTGGCATTTCCAAACAAACCGGCATGTCCACCAATTCCTCCCTGCATTGCCGCACCCTGGTCATGAACATAACCGTGAACCACTTGCTTCCTCCACAATTTATCATCCTCTGTTGGAACTATTTGTGAAAGGGGAAATTTATGTAGTGGGTTATACGTGGTAAAACTTGCTCCAAGAGGTTTGTAGATTCTATCCTGCGTTAGGTAATCCAGAGAAGTACCGTGATAATCTTCCAGGAAATATTTCATAATATAAAATGGAAGATCACTGTATTTATATTCCTTACTGCGTTCCAGGTCGCTGTTTTTTATAAGGCCCATTATTGAATCCCGAATGTCATTGCGTATATATATATTCTCGGCTACAGGAATATTAAAATTGCCTTCAGATTGGCCCCTGTAATAATCTGGGGATAATTTTCGGGTATTTCGCTCTATAGTGGGTACATAAAAAGGAAGCCAGGGCTTTAACCGGGCATAATGAAGGAGCATGTCTTTTAGAGTAATATTAGCCTTATTTGAATCTTTAAAGTAAGGCATTAGATCTCCAAGTTTGGAGTTAAAAGAAATAACGTTCTTCTCCTCAAGCTCCATAATAAGTGGTAAACTTGAAAGAATTTTAGTCAGCGAAGCGAGGTCGTAAAGTGAAGTATCGCTTACAGGAATCGCTTTTTCATAAGTGTGATATCCTGCACTTCTCTGGTAAATTACTTTATTTTTTCTTGCAACTATTACCTGTAAGCCGGGAGTCATTTTTTCCTTTAAAGCTACATTGATAAGCGAATCTATCCTTGCCAGTTTCTTCGAATTTAATCCAACAGATTCCGGATGACCATAAGATAATCTATTTAAAGTTTTGGTGTAATAACCGGTTCCTGCAGGAAATTCATCGCCAATACTCACCGGTAATTTTCCGCGGGCCTCCAAACCTCCAAAAATGACCTGAGCTGTTTTTTCCTGGGCAGCTTTGCTGTTTTGATAGCCCATAATAATTCCTTCCAGGTTACTGGTAGATGTTAGGTCCAGTAGCGAATAAGGTCTGGTAAATACACTTAAAAGAGAAATATTCCTCCTGGTGATCTCGTGGATCCATTTTATCTCTTTATCTGATAATTTATATTTTGCCCAGGGAGAATTGTTGGATTGATGGTAGCCAATAATAACGAGATTATAAGATTCCAGTTTCTTTAACAGGACTTCCAGAGTATCTGATTTTACCCAGTCTACTTCAGAATACTTTATCAATTGTTCATAAAAAGGAGTGCCGTCATCATCACCTAATTTCACGTAAGCAATTTTCCTCGTTTCCAGGTCCTTAATTGGAAGTACTCCCAAATCATTTTTTATTACCGTAACTGCATTTTCAATAATTTCCTCATATAAGACGCTGTCCTTTACAGACAAAAGATCTTCCATTAGAGAAGACTGATCTACGGGTTTTAAATTATTAAGCCCGGCCTTGTACTTGGCAGATAATATTTTTTTTACTGAAAAAGCTAACCTTTCCTCACTAATTGTTCCCTGTTCATAGGCTTCTAATATTTTAGAAACAGCTTTGGGAACATTTTCAGAAATTAATAATATATCATTTCCGGCTAAAAAGGCTGCAAGGTCAATATCCCCGGGATTTTTAAAGTTGGAAGCCCCTTTCATGTTGAGAGCATCTGTAAAAACCAATCCTTTAAATCCCAGATCCCTCTGTAAGATATCTGTTACTATTGTTTTAGACAGTGAAGAGGGATAATTCTTGCGGGATTCAAGCACGGGCACGTTAAGATGTGCCACCATCACACTGGAAACCCCATTTTCAATTAATTTATAATAAGGATACAGTTCTACGCTGTCGATCCTGTCTTTAGTAAAGAGTATGGTCGGCAAGGTCTTGTGGGAATCGGAGTCTGTATCTCCATGACCGGGAAAATGTTTAGCGTTGGAAAGAACTCCTTCCCTGTGCATTCCTTTCATAAAAGCCAGCGCCTTCTGGGTAACATTATATTTATCCTCCCCAAAGGAGCGGTTTCCGATTATTGGATTTTCGGGATTTGTATTGATATCAATAACGGGAGCGAAGTTTATATGAACACCCAGCTTCCTGGTGTGACGGGAAATAGAAGCTCCCGCTTCTTCAATAAGTTGAAGGCTTTGCACAGCTCCCAGTGTCATATTCCATGGTAAGGCAAAGGTAGAATCAAGCCTCATAGCCAGCCCCCATTCTGCATCCATTCCTACCAATAGCGGCACTTTTGATAGCTGCTGAAATTCATTGGTAAGTCTTGCCTGTCTCTGGGGCCCCCCCTTGGAAAAAATAACCCCTCCTATTTGTTGCTCTGTAATTAGCTGCCGAATTTTGTCAATTTCTTTAGGAGTTTTGTTGGAGAAGACATCTACCATAAATAATTGTCCTACCTTTTCCTGAAGAGTGAGTGAATTGTAGATGCTATCCACCCAAACCTGCTGCTTTTGGAAATCGGGAGTTCTTAAAGGATCTGTTACCTGAGAGAAAATTTCTTCAGGAAAAAGGAAACAAATAAAGAGAAAAATTAAATAAAGTAGTGGGGACTTCATTTAGGGTATTATTTTAAAAATCGGTTGTGCCAGCTTTCAGAAGCAGGAACTTCCCAGTCGCTCTGGTATTCTGCTATATTATTAACGAGATTATTAAATACTATTGTATTTGGTGAAACAGCTTTTTCTTTAGCCATTTTCCTGAAGTCGGTTAATGTTTTATAAGCGATATGTTCCCCTTGCTTATAACTTACATTCATCTTATCCAGAAGGTCTACATCATATTCCTTTTCCAACTGCTGAATAAACCTAACGGAAGCATCAATAGAACAACCTGTGGCAGCATTCATTTCCTGGTCTAATGCTATCACAATAAAACGCTTATACTTAATTTCGAAAGAAGCCTGGAGATTAGCACCATGTGCTGTCCAGCTTGTGATAAAGTTTTCTAATTTCTGGTTAATTTCCTGTAATTCACTTTCAGAAAAAGAACGGTTTGCCTGATATATCCAAATTCTTGAATATTCCGGCAGTTCATTGAAGGGTACTAGCATATTCTATATTGAGTTTTTACAAAGCTACTTTATAAAGAGGGCAGCTTCAAATATAGTACCAGTAAATTTTGAACTTTAACGCTTACAAGTAAAGTTTTAAGTTTTAAAGATCGTTAGCCGTTGCAATCATTTCAGCAACATCCATGACCTCAATTTCGCCTTCCTTGTTTTTATTCTTTACACCATCTGTAAGCATGGTGCTGCAAAAAGGACATCCGGCGGCAATTACTTCAGGCTGCACTTCCATTGCTTGTTCTGTGCGTTCAACATTAACATCCTTATTTCCGGGTTCAGGCTCTTTAAACATTTGCCCTCCGCCGGCACCGCAACACATGGCATTTTGTTTACACCTCTTCATTTCCACCAACTCTACTTCCAGTTTCCTTAGAAGGTCCCTTGGAGCTTCGTAAATATTATTGGCACGTCCTAAATAACAAGGATCATGAAAGGTGATCTTTTTTCCTTTAAATTTTCCGCCTTCCACAGTCAATCTTCCTTCCTCTAATAAGGATTTAAGGAAGGTAGTATGGTGCATCACTTCATAATTTCCCCCCAGCGCAGGATATTCATGCTTTATGGTATTAAAACAGTGCGGGCAGGCAGTTACAATCTTTTTTACTTCATACCCGTTAAGAACTTCAATATTCGTTACCGCCTGCATCTGGAATAGAAATTCATTTCCAGATCTTTTTGCAGGATCTCCTGTGCAACTCTCCTCGGTTCCTAATACCGCAAAATCTACTTTAGCTGAATTTAAAAGGCGTACAAAAGCTTTGGTTACTTTTTTTGAACGGTCATCAAAACTGCCCATACATCCAACCCAAAACAACACCTCAGGCACTTTACCTTCAGCCATATATTCTGCCATTGTTGGAACTTTAATTGCTTCTGCCATTTAAATTGTATTTTGGAATTCTATAAATATTTAATTTTCTTTTGCCCAATTCAATCTGTCCATTTGATTGTAAGGCCAGGGCGCGCCGTTGTTTTCTATATTGGTCATGGATATTCCCAGTTCATTTGGAGCAGCACTTTGTTCCATAACCAGGTAACGACGCATATCTACAATAATAGACAAAGGGTCTATTCCCACGGGACAAGCTTCTACACAGGCATTACAGGTAGTACATGCCCATAGTTCTTCTCTTAGAATATAATCATCGAGGAGTTGTTTTCCATCCTCTACGAACTTACCATTCTTATTAATGTTTTCTCCTACTTCTTCCAACCTGTCCCTTGTATCCATCATGATCTTACGGGGGGAAAGAAGTTTTCCTGTTTGGTTGGCAGGACATTGGGCAGTACATCTACCACACTCGGTGCAAGTATAGGCATTAAGTAGCTGTACACGGTTTAGATCCATAACATCTGAAGCTCCGAATTTCTCCGGTTCCTCTGCATCTTCGGCAGGTGCAGCATAAGGATCTGCATCGGGATCCATCATAAGTTTTACCTCGTCTGTAACCGATTGCAGATTATCAAACTTCCCAAGTGGTGTAAGCTTTGAAAAATAAACATTCGGGAATGCCAGTAAAATATGCAGGTGTTTTGAATAGTACAGATAATTCAGGAAAATTAGAATTCCTATTATATGTCCCCACCATGCAATTCTTTCCACTAAAATTAGTGAAGAATTACTCATTCCGTCAAAAATAGGAGAAAGGAATTGGCTTATTGGAAAAGATCCCACAATTCCGGCTTCACTGAAGTATCCGGGGGCATTATTTAGTTGAAGTTGATAATCGGTGGCATTCATAACCAGGAATAAGGTCATCAACACCATTTCAAAGTAAAGAATGTAATTGGCATCATTCTTTGGCCAACCCTTAAGTTCTCTACCTAAAAATCTATATATGTTGGTGATATTTCTACGGGTCCAGAATATGATAACAGCCACCAGCACGAGGAATGCAAGTATCTCAAACGTGCCGATCAAAAAATTATAAGGAGGCCCTGCTGCCCCCATAATTCTGTGCGTACCAAAAATCCCGTCAATTATAATTTCTAAGACTTCAATATTTATAATTATAAAACCTATATAAACAATAATGTGAAGTATTCCTGAAATTGGCCGCTTCACCATTTTCGATTGGCCAATTGCAAGAAGTGCCATTTTTGATAATCTTTCCCCGGCTCGATCATTACGATCTATTTCCTTACCTAACTTAATATTGCGGATCATCTTGCGAATATTATAGGTAAAGAAGCCTATACCTGCCACTAAGACAAGAAGAAATAAAATTTGAGAAATGAATTGCATAGAAATTATTTTAGAGAATCGGCTGGTGGTTGGTAAGGCCTGCCGCTTTTTCCGAATACTGAAAAGTTCACATATCGTTTAGGATTCAACTTTATATCCTGTAAAAGCTGTTCCATTTGTCTTGTAGCACCTTCCAGGTTTTCATAGACGCTATTGTCATTTAGCAATTTCCCTGCTGTTCCCTGTCCGCTGGATAAATTATTAGAGATCTCCTGAAAGTCTGCAATTACCTTTTCAATATTATTTGACATAGCAACTATATCAACCCGTGAAAGTGTATCTGAAAACTGATTAAAATTTTCTGACATCTCGTTTAGATTGGTAAGTGTACCATTAATACTTTCTGTATTGTTTTTCACCAAAGCATCAATAGATTGCGATGTGCTTTTTAGATTATTTACGGTGATTGCAAGATCGGCAAAAGTTTCTGCCAGGTTATCACGGGTTTGAGGATTTAAAACTTCATTAATGGAGTTCAAAAGAGAATCTGCACTTACAATTGCTCTTTCTACTTTAATTTGCAGCGGAGTCAACCGTTCATTAACAAGCTCCATAATCCCTTCTTCAATATCTCCCGGTAAAGTATCACCAGATTGGGCCATTTGCCCTTTTTCATAATCGGGGACGATGCCAAGGGATTTACCACCAATAATTCCACCTCCATATATTTGAGCAAGACTATTTTTGGAAAAATTAAAATCGGTATCTACGCTAAAGGTAACAACAAGTAATCCGGTTTCATCTAAGAACCCAATTTTTGTAACCTGCCCTACTTTTAACCCATTAATAGTAACTGGGGAAGAAGTTGATAAACCTTCCACATCTGAGTATACAGCGTAAAAAGTCCTGCTGGGATCTAAGAGATTTTTTCCTTTTAAAAAGCTGTATCCAAAAATTAGTATTACAATTGCGATCAACGCCAGGATACCAGTTTTAACCTCTTTAGAATATTTCAAAAGCTTATAATTTTAAGAATACGTACAAATTTAGAAATAAATATAGGAAAGTACCCCTATTTGCTTTGGGTTTTTAACGCCTCATTAACTGTTATCTTATTACCTTCCTTAAAAGCAACAACATAACTACCCGTGTATCCTTTGGCCTGCGCCTCCTTATGTAGCTTCTCTATTTGTGAATAACTGGAAGTAGCGCCGTAATAATACTTGTACAGCTTTCCTTCCTTTTCTCTAAAAACGGGAGTTAAGCCTTTAAAATTAGATCCTTTTGGCTCCAGTTTTTTAGAACTTGCTACTAACTGTACTTTAAATGTGATATCTTCATAAATATCCACAGCCGGTTCCTTTATGGTAACTTCGGCAATCGTATTATCTGAAATAGTTTCCAGAATTTCTAAATTAATTGAATTCTTGTAATCTTTAATTGCCTGTATAATTGAATTTGCAATTTCAGTTTTTCCCTCTTCACTATTTAAATAGGCCCCTTCAGCTTTATTACTTAAAAAACCTGCTTCAATTAATACGCTGGGCATATATGTTTCCCTTAAAACCAGAAATCCGGCTTGTTTAACTCCCCGGTTAACACGCTTATTTAGATTAGTGAAATTTCTCTGAACATGGTCTGCAAGAAAAATACTCTGTTCCATAAATTCCTCCTGCATTAAAGTCAATCCAATATAGGATTCTGGCGATTTAGGATCAAATCCACCGTAGGTTACCTCATAATCCTCTTCCAAATAGATTACCTGGTTCTCACGCATGGCAACTTCCAGGTTGTCCTGATTTCTATGTAAACCTAGGACAAAAGTTTCTGTTCCCTGTGCCTGCGATTTATGGCCATTCATATGAATAGATACAAAAAGATCTGCTTCTGCTTTATTAGCAATATTGGCACGGCCCGCAAGGGTTACAAATACATCACTTTTGCGGGTGTACAAAACTTTTACACCCGGTATTTTTTCAAGCTCAGCTCCTACTTTTAAAGCAATGTCCAGTGATATCCTTTTTTCAGAAAAACCATTCCATGAGTTTCCGGGATCCTGCCCGCCGTGACCGGCATCCAGAACTACTACAAAGTCAGATTTTCCAGGTTTGCCTTGGGACTGAGAGGGAGCAGTTAAAAGAAGAGCAATAAAAACGAAAAATAAAAGTTGAATTGGGAGCTTTTTCATATTAATGGTAACGGTAGGTCTAAAGGGATTATTTTAAATTTTTATTTTTTTTGATAACAAAATGGTAGCTTAAAAAATATATGTAATTTTGATCATTCAAAAAGTAAGCCACACCTGACAAAAATAGCACTTAAACCATTGCGGACAAATTCACTTTATATACTTTTTTTTGCAGCATTTTTTTTTCTGGCCCCTTACTTTTCAAGTGCTCAGGAAATTAAAACCGGCAATCAGGTACGAATTGAAGCCCAAAGAGATAGTGTTAGAAGAGTTGGAGATTCCTTAAGGATCGCTCCTCAAATTCTTCCCCGTGATACTATAGTAACCGCAATTGCACTTCAGGACACAGTTCGTCCTAACCGACCCCAAGTTTTGACGGACGTTGTTTCCTATAAAGCCGAGGACTACATGAGGCTTAGTTCCCGGGAGAACAAAATGTACCTTTATAACCAGGCACAAATAACCTATGGGGATATAGTTATAACTGCAGGGCTCATTATTCTGGATAACGAAAAAAATGAGGTATATGCCTACGGAATTCCCGATTCTACCGGTGCTTATTCTCAAAAACCCATATTTACACAGGCGCAAAATACGGTAAAGCCCGATTCCATCCGCTTTAATTTTAAATCCCAGAAAGCACTGGTTTATAATTCCCGAACTGAACAGGCAGGATTTAAAGTATTTGGAGAAATAACTAAAAAAGAAAACGATTCTGTTTATTACATGCAAAATGTAAAATTTACTACTTCAGAGGAAGAATTAAATCCCGATTACTATTTCTATGCCCGAAGAATAAAATTTGTTCCTAATAAAAAGATCGTAACAGGACTGGTGAATATGTATATTGCCGATGTACCAACTCCTTTAGGCCTCCCTTTCGGATATTTTCCCATGACAGAAGAACAGGCCTCGGGTTTTGTCATTCCCTCTTTTGGACAGGTAAATGACCGCGGATATTTTTTACAGAACGGTGGTTATTATTTTGATTTAAGCGATTATGTAGACCTTCTGGTTTTGGGAGATTATTATACAAATGGTAGTTATGGAATAAGAACAGAATCTTCTTATATAAAAAGATATAAATACAGGGGAAATGTGAACCTACGATACGAAAACCTGCTCAATAGCGAAAGAGGATTCCCCGATTTTTCCAAGACCACTGTTTATAACCTGCAATGGTCACATTCACAGGATTCAAAATCGAACCCAACATCGAGGTTTTCCGCATCGGTAAACCTGGGAAGCAGCAATTATTTTCAGCAATCCATCAACCAGTCAAATACGGCCAATTTCCTTAATAATACTTTAAGTTCTTCTGTTTCTTATTCGAAGACATTCCCGGGTGAACCGCTTGTAAATGTTAGTGTAACAGCCACCCATCAACAAAATACGAGGACCCAGGAAATTGATATGACACTCCCCACGGTACAGGCTAGTATGGGAAGGATATTTCCGCTGGCACCCCGCAACGGAATTAAAAAGGGCCTTATTGAAAACATAAACCTGCAGTACAATTTTAGAGGAGAAAACAGGTTTAGCACAACCGATTCTTTATTTTTTACTGCGGAAATGTTTGAAGATGCCAATTTTGGAGCTCAACATACTATTCCGCTTTCAACTAACTTTAAGTTATTCAGGTACTTCAGCGTAAGTGCTAATGCAAACTATCAGGAAAGCTGGGTTTTTAGAACCTTCGACCGGTCTTTTGATCCCATTGCCCGAAGGGTTGTGGTAGATACGATAAAAGGTTTTGATTCTTTCCGATGTTATAATTTTTGCTCTAGTGTGGGATCTACCATTTATGGATTAATGAACTTTGGAAGTGATAAGAAAATACAGGCGATAAGGCACGTGGTACGGCCATCTATAAGTTATAATGTCAATCCCGGCTTCGATGAATACTATGATCTATACGAAATAACAAATCCTTTAGATCCCACTTTAAATGAATTTGTAGAATTTTCCCGCTTCCAGGGATCTTTGTATGGCCCACCGGGTAAACTATTTTCAAGTGCCCTTGGGTTTGCCATAAGTAATACTCTGGAAGCAAAGGTGAGGGACCGTGATAGTACAGCTACAGAACCTAAGCGAATTACCATTCTTAATAACTTCAATCTAAGTGCTGCATATAACCTTGCAGGGGATTCATTGCAGTTATCACCCATAAGTTTTAGGGGAAGTGTTCCTGTAATCCAGAATAAACTTGATGTAAACCTCGCGGCTAATTTTGATATCTATGCATTGGATAACAACAACAGGCGGATCAATCAATTAAATATTGAGAACGGAGGAAGCCTCTTTCGGTTTACACAGGCAAACGTGAGTTTTGGGTATAATTTCTCCAGTAAAGATTTTGACAGTGACGGAATCAATAAAAACGAGCTGGAAAATGAAACTTTCAGGAATGGTGGCCGGCCCGATGACCTTTTTGGTAAAGGAGTAGATCTTGACGGCAGGATCTATGATGAAGAAGTAGATGTTTTCGAAAATCGGGAGGAAATCGATAATCAGTGGTATAATTACGAAATTCCCTGGAACCTGAGATTGGCCTATACGATGACTTACAGTAATAATGCCAGGCAGAATGAAATTTCGTCACATTCCATAATGTTTTCGGGAGATGTTGAGCTCTCCCCAAACTGGATCGTGGGTGGATCTTCTGGTTTTGATATAAAAGATGGTGGTTTTACCTATACCCAGTTAAGATTTCAAAGAGATCTTGGCAGCTGGACAATGAGTTTCAACTGGGTTCCCTTTAGTGCCAGAAGCTCCTGGTTTTTCCACATTGGGATCAAATCTTCAATTTTACAGGATATTAAATACGACAGGCGACGGGAGCCAGATAGAAGACTTTAGTAGAAGTTAAAAGTTAGAAGTAAAACAAGAATCAAATAGAAAATACTTATGAAGAAAATCATTAAAACCTCCAAAGCTCCTGCTCCAATAGGACCTTACAATCAAGCGGTGTTAACTGGAAATATGCTATATACTTCAGGGCAAATTGCTATTAATCCAGAGACTAATGAGTTGGAAACAGGAAATCTTGAGGATGAGACCGAGTTGGTAATGGAAAATCTCAAAGCTATTCTAACTGAGGCAGGGATGACTTTCGAAAATGTGATCAAAACCTCCATATTCATTAGTGATATGAACAACTTTGCCCGCATTAATGCTGTTTATGGTCGCTATTTTAATTCTGAAACTGCACCGGCAAGGGAAACTGTAGAGGTTGCGAATTTGCCTAAATTCGTAAACGTAGAAATTAGCGCAATAGCTGTTAAAGAGCCTTCATAAATAAGCGTGCCGTTGCAGGATTAGTGGCTAATGGTATATCGTGAACGTCACAAAGGCGCATTAACATAAAGATATCGGGTTCGTGAGGATGTTTATCTAAAGGATCTCTGAAAAACAGGATCATCTGGACTTTTCCTTCCACCAGCCTGGATGCAATTTGAGCATCTCCTCCCAGGGGTCCCGACAGTAATTTTTCAACTTCAAAGCCTGCTGCTTCAGAATGTAATCCTGTATTTCCGGTTGCAATTAATTTGACTCCCTTAGAACTTAGGATTTCCTTGTTCTCGTTTAGAAACTGAACCATTTCGGCCTTTTTACCATTATGGGCAATAATCGCAATTGTCATAAATTGAGATACTTAAGTGGATAAAATATCAGAAATTCTTAAAAGATCCTTATTAATATCTGGTTTACTTTTTAAAGCGTGTTCCAGGCTGGTGGCTTCAATATTGTTGTTCATCATTCCCACCATAAGATCTGTTTGGCCATCCAATAAAAGCTCTACCGCTCTTACGCATAATCTACTGGCCAGAACCCTGTCAAAACAAGAGGGACTCCCTCCTCTCTGGATATGTCCCAACACTGTAACCCTTGCATCATAATCTGGTAAATTTTGCGTGACATATTCGGCAAGCTGAAAAACATTTTTACCTATTTTATCACCTTCAGAAACCACCACTATACTGGAAGTCTTACCCGATCTACGGCTTCTTTCCAGTGAGAATAACATTCGTTCCAATCCCAGATTTTCTTCCGGAATTAAAATTTCTTCAGCACCTGCTCCAATTCCACTGTTTAAGGCGATAAATCCTGCATCCCTGCCCATGACTTCCACAAAAAATAACCTGTTATGAGAGCTGGCTGTGTCACGGATTTTATCTATAGCTTCCACAACGGTATTTAAAGCAGTATCGTAACCAATAGTGAAATTGGTTCCATAAATATCATTATCTATAGTTCCGGGAACTCCTATAATTGGAATTTGATGTTCTTCACTAAAAATTTTTCCTCCTCTAAAAGTACCGTCTCCTCCAATAAGCACCATTGCATCTACATTGGCCTTTTTTAAAGTATCGGCGGCCTTTTGCCTTCCTTCGGGAGTTAAAAATGCTTTAGACCGTGCCGATTTAAGAATTGTTCCTCCACGGGAAATAATGTTTCTAACGCTTCGTGCGTTCATCTCCTCATAATCCCCTTCTATCATTCCCTGATATCCGCGATAAAATCCTACACAATCTGTATGGTAATAGGCGCAGGCTCTCACAACCGCACGTATGGCAGCGTTCATTCCCGGAGAATCTCCGCCTGAAGTCATCACTCCAATTCTTCGTATTTTTTTTGCCATATATTTATTTTGAAATATGAAATTACAAAGATCAAATTAGTAATTAGAATTCCCAAGGTTAAGAATTTATAACTTATTTACGTTTTTTATTTTCAGGAAATAAAATATAATCGGGGGCAAGAGACCGTGCCGATTTCTCTTCCTGTTGCTGTTTCTTTGATTTTACAACCTCCTTGTCAAGGATCTTTCTTATCAATTCTTTAAATGTATCGAAATCTACCGAGTATGTTAATCCTACTCCCTGGGTAAATCCTATCTCCTCCCCTATAAACTGAATATTGTTTTCACGATTAAAAACTTTTGCCCTTAAAGTCCCGTCTTCATTTAAAAGAAATTGAATTTCAACATCTCCAACAATCAAAGATTCTGTCACACCTCCCACCGGCACTCCTACCTGGCCGTTTATTAATACACGGTTGGAAATTTGAGTAGAAAGTGTTAAACCAAACCTGTCCACCGTTTGTTGGTCTGGAGTACGATCTCCCTGAACATAATTTACACCCACCTGAAATTTACCGTCTTCATCAGAAAAAATATCATTTACCAAACTGGAGGCTCTTTCAATTAAAGTTCCCGGAATGGCATTTTGACCAATTGCGAATTCACTATAAAAACTTCCCTGTGTTACAAGGAACAATGCCTGCAACTCCCTGCTGGCCCTGTCGTTCATTCGGTATTCAAGCTCAGAACGCACTACCGAACTGGCATTCGGGAACTCCAGTTCAAAGGTAAGATCGGGTTGAGTAATTAATCCTTCAAGGTTGATTACCACCTCCACAGGGATCTTTCTGTTAATACTGGGATTCTCAAGTAGAACTGCAGGATTTGCATCTACCTCATATACGGCACTCACATCCAGCCTTGCCTGCAACGGGTTCCCATCCCAGGTGATGTTCCCACCGGGACGAACTTTGAAAAGTTTTTGTACAAGTCCCGCATATTTGAAATTGTAGACCCCTTCATAAACTACGAAATCACCCCACATATTAAATTTCCCGTTGGTATTGATCTCAATAAGCATACTTCCTGCCCCGCGGCCCCGCAATGTACTCCCGCTGGCTACATCGACAACGATTTCTACTTCGGCATCATTGGTTATATCAAGATCAAAATTTAAGGAAAGACCTTTAACTTCAGGCACCACTATTTCATTTCCGGCAAGACGGGAAGCTTTTTCTTCAGGACTCAAGAAATGTATATAGGAATTATCCCCTACAGATTCAGCATCGTTGAGAGGAATTTTGAAAACGGTTCCTTTTTCTGTACTTGCATTTACATTAATTACAAGCTCATCTGTAGGACCCACAATAGTGGCAACTCCATCGATAAAGGCAGTTCCATAGTACAGAGCATCCCTTTCTGCCTGGGTATCCAGAACCAGTAAGCGATCGCTGGCAATATCTAAATTAAGAAACCATTCCTGGAAATTCTTATGGGAAATGGTTCCATCTAAAATCCCGGTGGTTTTATATTTTACATCCCTCAACAACACATCGTCAAAAATAAATCTTTGCTCATTTAAGGTCACTACAGGATCTGCGGCAAGATTGTAGTCTACATTTAAATAGGGAATTCTAAACCCGGCATCTTCCAGTTTAATTTCCCCATCAATATCGGGATTGCGATAATCACCGGTTACTGTTGCCACTCCCGAAGCATATCCCCGAATATTATCTATAGCTTCCCCTCCTAATGCACTAAAAGCAGCTAAATTTAAATTTTGAAGTGCCACTGCAAGATCAATGGTAGGATCTTTCCCCCTAACATCGATACTACCCTGGGCACTCAAGGATTCAAATCCTTTCTTCCGTAAGGTGGCATCTACGTTATAGAAAGAGAGATCTTCGTTTCCTTCCACTTCAATTTCCAGTCGCCCCAGGAGATTGTCGTTAATATTTAAACCTGCAATACTAAGAGAGGTACTGGGAAAATAAGCACCTTTTTCCTGCCGCAGTCGCAATCGGCCATCCAGGATTCCTTCGATATCAAAATTGTTTATTTCCGGAGTTATTTTACCAATTTCCACTTCGTTAAAACTCATCTGGAAATCTTTATAGGTAGAATCCCTCTTTACCCCGCTTAGGCTTATCCTTTCATTTTGATGGCTTAGCACAAGGGAATCTACAACCAGGTCCCGGAAGTTGTTACTAAAAATGATCTTGTTGCTCTTATTGCTGTTTTCGTTTAAATACCACGTGTTTTCTTTAAATTTTACATCGGAGCGTTGAATACCAACTACCGATTTATTTTCCTCATTAATGGTGTGGTAAAGGTTTAAATTGAATTCATCGTCGTTATTCTTACCTCCCTGAAATTCTGATCTTATAAATAAGGTATCTCTAAGCGTTACATTAATAAGGCTGAATTCTGAAAAATTATAATAATCTGTAGAAACACTATCTGCTTCCACATAGGTATTAAAAATAGGATTGGTATTGTCCACCTGGACATTAATATCCTTTAGCATATTGCCAAAGGCTTCAATTTTAGGAGACCTGAAGGTTAATCGAAACTCCGATTCATCGGACTCAACCCTGCCTCTAATAAAGGTATTGGGAGCCAGCGTGACTTCAGGAAAAAAGACCTCTACTATTTTATTATAAATGTCAAAATCGAATTCCAGGTATTGATTATTGGTAATTGTATTAGGACGGTAATTGGTATAAATACTTCCAATGGAATTTTCTATTAAGGCTCCTACCTCCTTTATTTTAAAATTCCCTGTGACCTGCCCGTTAATAACATCGGGAGAAACCACGCGAATAGTTCGGATTCCTTCTTCATCAAAGCTGGAGGAGATTGTAAGGTCATCGAAATAATAAAGATCATTGGGGTTTTGATAGGTAGCATTTAAAAATAAGATGGTACCGTAAATATTGTCGAGGGAGTTCCCCTGCATATTCATTATAATGTCCCCTTTTAATAACGAAATAGAATCGCGGGTAACAAAATTGAGCTCATTAAGATCTGCATACTCTATAGCAGCTTCAAAATCATAGACATTTTCAGCTTTGGAAATATCTACAAGACCATTAAATTCCAGTTTTAAATTAGGATCCTGGGATACAAGATTTCCATTAAAAACCGAATTTCTTACATTACCCATTACCAGGATATCTGAATAATTGTAATTGTTATAAAATATCCTGGAGATCCTTCCTCTTACTTCAGTATTTAAAGTTTCCGCAGTAAAACCACGGCCATCTACAAGTAAATTGAGACTGGCTTTCCCAAGCGGTTTATAATCCAGCAACCGGCCAATATTGAAGTTGTTAAAGATCACATTTCCTTTATAGGAGGTGATTGCTGTATTGTCGATGTCACGAAGAACTACATCTGCTTTTACCGTTCCCAAATGGGTTAAAATTGTTACGTCGGCATCCAGCATATTTTTGGTGAGGATGGTTTTTCCCTTGAGCTCCAGGTTTCCAAAGTCCCTCAAAGTAACCGGCAATAACTTCTTAAGGTCCACCGGAAGTAGATTTACGAGATCGTAATAATTTGTAGAAAGATTTATGAAATTTCCATCCAACCTGAAACTATTCTCTTCATTAGAAAAGGCATTTACAATCCTTACAGTCCCTACAGCCTTACTACGGTCGATCCCATCGAGATCAAGATCCTCGAGGGTGAAATCGTTTAAAGTTCCGGTAAATCGCGTGGTAAGATTGAGATCTATGTCTTCTCCAAAAGGTTCGTAAAAAACCTTAAGATCGTTAGAAGATAAAACAGATTCCTCGATATTTGCTTCAAATTTTACCCTGTTTAAAAAGTCTGAAAAATCTTCAACGGTATATTTTAAAGTTATATCTCCGGAAAGATCGGAATCGGGCGTTTTTAAATTGAAATCAAGCAGATCCATTTGAAATGGAGAATAGGTAAACCGGGTGCTCAAATTATTGATATTAAGCCCTCTGCCCTCTTTGGCTTTCAAAGCATTAATATCTACTGAAATCCTGTTGCCGACTACCGAAAGATCTTCTGCCAGTAAATTAAGTTCAGCCAGTTCAACAAGTTCCGGCGTTTGCTTATTTTCATCTACAAAACTGAAGTAACTATCTATAATAGCAATATCCTCAATATGAAGTTCAAAAGGTTTTGGTTCCCCTGTAGGTTCTTTTTTAAGTTTCTCAAGGATTACACTTAAGTTATCGGAATTTTCCCCTTCATATCTCCTAATTTGAAAGGTCATACCCTCCACTATCGTATTTCCCAGTCTTGGTTTGTTATTGATAACATTGCGAAGACTGAGTATAGAAGTTTTTAATTCTTCAATATTCAAAAGGGTATCTTCGTGATGATCCAGGACAAGGATTTCCCCTAGTTTAACTTTTCCGGAATAGGATAAGCTAACTTTTCCAACGGAAATATTTACATCTGAATTTTTCTTTAGGGAATTTGTTAATCTCTTTGCCACCGATGTTTGGACGGCAGGGATGGAGAACAGGATCAATAAAAATAAGAAAAACAGCAGTAGCCCAACAACCGTTCTAATGAGTATTTTCCAGAATTTTTTGATATGCTTTTAAATTATAACTTTGTGAAAATTATTAACAACTAATATGCCTTAAGCTTCATGGCTTCGCAAAATATCCATATTCTGGCAATAGAATCTTCCTGTGATGATACGGCGGCTGCCGTTTTGCAGAACGATAAATTATTATCCAATATTGTCGCAACCCAGGAAGTCCATAAAAAATACGGGGGAGTTGTTCCCGAACTTGCTTCAAGAGCACATCAGCAACATATTGTTCCGGTAATTCATCAGGCTATTGCTGAAGCAAATATCGACAAAAAAGATGTAAATGCAATTGCTTTTACAAAAGGTCCGGGCCTTATGGGATCCTTGCTGGTTGGCACCTCATTTGCTAAATCTCTGGCGATGGGATTAAAGATTCCGCTTATTGAGGTAAACCATATGCAGGCCCACATTCTTGCTCATTTTATTGAAGAAGAAGATTTTAAAAAACCTCAATTCCCATTTATTGCATTAACGATTAGCGGTGGCCATACTCAAATCGTAAAAGTGCGGGATTATTTCAATATGGAAATTATTGGCCAAACCATTGATGATGCAGTTGGGGAAGCTTTCGATAAAAGCGCAAAGATCCTGGGACTTCCTTACCCCGGTGGTCCCTTAATTGACAAATATGCAAAACTGGGAGACCCAAAAGCTTTTAAATTTACAAAACCAAAAGTAGAAGGTCTGGATTTCAGCTTCAGCGGATTAAAAACTGCGGTGCTCTATTTTATTCAGAAGGAAGTAAAAGAAAATCCCGATTTTATTGCTCAAAATCTCAATGATATTTGTGCCTCTATCCAATACACCATTATAGAGATTTTAATGGATAAGCTTAAAAAGGCAGTAAAACAAACCGGGATCAAGCAAATAGCTATAGGTGGCGGAGTATCAGCTAACAGCGGGATAAGGAAAGCATTGCAGGACGCAGAGCAAAAATACGGCTGGAAAACTTATGTTCCCAAATTCGAATATACTACAGATAATGCTGCAATGATAGGAATCGTTGGCTACTATAAATACCTTAAAGAAGATTTCACAAATTTATCGGTAACCGCACAGGCACGTTATAAATTCTAAACTTATGCAGTTATTCTATCATCCCGGTATTCAGGAAAATGATCAGCAAGTAATTTTTCCGGGAGATGAAAGCAAACATATTGTAAAGGTCTTACGAAAAAAGGAAGGCGATATTCTACACGTCACCAATGGCAACGGATTTTTATTTAAAACCCAATTAATACTCATAACTGCAAAACAATGTGTAGCAAAAGTATTAGAAGTAACTGCCGAAGATAAACCCGGTTACCATCTCCATTTGGCAGTAGCTCCAACTAAAATGAATGACAGGTACGAATGGTTTTTAGAAAAGGCTACCGAAATTGGGGTTCAGGAAATTACCCCGGTAATTGGAGAGCACAGTGAAAGAAAGGTTATAAAGCCCGAAAGATATGAGAGGGTAATACTAAGCGCGGTTAAACAATCGCTTCAATTAAAGGCTCCTAAGTTTAATGTTCCCATAACTGCATCAGATTTAATTAAATCTGATATTTCGGGTAAAAAGTATATTGCTCATTGTGAGGAAGATTCAGAAAAAAGAACGTTGAAGAGCTATTTACACGGTGGAGAAAAAGTTACTATTCTTATAGGGCCTGAAGGTGATTTTTCAGCTTCCGAAATTTCTCTTGCACTTGAAAACGGATGGCTGCCGGTAAGTCTTGGAGAGACCAGATTAAGAACCGAAACAGCTGCTATTGTTGCCTGTCATACGGTAGCACTTGCAAATCAAGTTTAAAACCTTCTTAATCTTTGGATTTTCTAAATCCAAATGCTGCAATAATTTAGTATCTTCGAAGGCAGAAATAATAGAATATTTCGCCAATTTTCTTCAGAGTTGATGACCAGGGACTTATTTCTTATTTTTGGCTTTTTAATTTTCTTCCTGCCGCTTCAGGCACAGGAAGTTGCTTTGCTAAAATATCAGGGCGGTGGAGACTGGTATTCTAATCCAACGGCACTTCCCAACCTTATAGCCTTTAGTAATCAAAATATTAAAACCGCTATTAATCCAAAACCTGAAACGGTAACTCCCGGTAGTACAGAAATTTTTCAGTACCCTTTTATACATATGACAGGGCATGGAAATGTATATTTTAGCGAGGATGAAGCAGCAAACCTTCGGAATTATCTTCTAAGCGGCGGGTTTTTACACATCGATGACAACTACGGGATGAATGAGTACCTGGAAAAGGAACTGAAAAAAGTTTTTCCAAATAAGGAATTACAGGAATTACCGGCTTCCCATCCTATATTTAAGTCGGCTTTTGTTTTTCCTGATGGGTTACCAAAAATCCATGAACACGACGGCCTTCCTCCGCAGGCTTTTGGAATTTTTGAAAATGAACGCCTCGTTCTTTTATATACCTATGAAAGTGATCTAGGGGACGGCTGGGAAGACCCCGAAGTTCATAATGATCCCGCCGAGGTTCGTTTAAAAGCTTTAAGAATGGGAGCTAACATCATTAAATACGCTTTCGAGAATTGATGTCCCAACTTTCGCACAACACCCATTTATCTTCTCCTACAAAGTTTCCTATAGTGGTTATGACCGATAATTTAATGGGGGAAGCAAATATTGGAAGCCTTTTCAGGCTGGCAGATGCTTTTAACATTGAAAAGCTGGTTTTCACAGGGACACCGGTAAATTTGAACAGCAACCGGTTGAAAAGAACAGCAAGAGCCACGATTAAGAATATAGAATTTGAAGAGTTTGAAGATGCAGCAGAAGCGTTGGAAAAGTTTCTTTCCAAGGATTTTACTCCATTCGCCCTTGAACTCACTAGCGACAGTAAGAAGTTACAAACTGTGGATTTTAGCAAAATAGAAAAAATCCTGCTGATTGCCGGAAATGAACGGCACGGAATTTCTGATGCACTTCTTGAAAAGATAAATAACAGAATTTATATTGAAATGTTTGGTAACAACAGCAGTATGAATGTTGCCCAAGCTACAGGAATCGCTCTTTATGAAATAACAAAAACAGTTTCTCTCTTTCAGGATAAATAATATCTTTACCCGGTGAATTCAAAAACATTTTCTTACGGAATACTCAGGGCGGTTGGAATTATGCTGGGAATTTTCCTTTTGCTATACTTCCTGTACCAAATCCAGTCTGTTCTGGTATACATTGCTGTAGCAGCCGTTATTTCACTTATAGGACGTCCCGTAGTAATATTTCTAAGATCTCATTTTAAACTTCCAAATCAATTGGCGGTAATTATCGTGTTGCTGCTGGTACTATCTGTTTTTATAAGTATAATTTTAGTTTTTGTCCCCATTATCATTGAGCAAACCTATCATTTGGGACAAATAGATGTAGAAGCCTTTAAAAGCGATATATACGAATTAAATGATCAGGTCAATGCCTACCTGGGAGTTGAAAATATAAATATTCTTGAGAGTTTACAACAAAGTGAATTTGCGAAGAGTTTAAATGTCAATTTAATACCTCGCTTTTTAAACAGCGTGTTTGGGATCCTTGGAGCAATGCTCATCGCTGTATTCTCAATAATCTTTATATCCTTCTTCCTTTTAAAGGACAGTAAATTAATGCTCAACAGTATCCTTGTATTTGCAAATAAAGGAGAAGAAGATAAATTTCAAAGGGTTTTCAACAAGATAAAAGTTTTACTATCAAGATATTTTGTTGGTTTAACAATGCAGGTAACGGTACTTTTCATCCTTTATATGCTACTGTTAAGTCTTTTTGGAATAAGCAATCCTGTTGCCATAGCTTTTATTTGCGCAATTTTAAACCTGGTTCCTTACCTGGGGCCAATTTTCGCCGGGATTCTTATGTCCTTATTTGTTATTTCCAGCAATCTTGGAGCCGATTTCCAGTCGATCATTCTTCCAAAACTAATTTATGTAATGATGGGATATGCCATAGCGCAGCTCATCGATAATTTTATTAGTCAGCCATTAATTTTTGGCGCCAGCGTTCGATCACACCCGCTGGAAATATTTCTTATTATTTTAATAGCAGGTTTACTGTTTGGAGTAATAGGTATGGTTGTCGCCATTCCATTTTATACAGCTTTAAAGGTTATAGCAAAAGAATCGTTAAGCGAATACAAGATCGTAAAAAGGCTCACCAGGGACTTATAAATTCAATGCAGCTTGAATAAAGTACTTTTACATCCCGATGTACAGGATTTTATACGCAGCAATCTTCGTAGTAATCTTTCAGAATTAATATTAAAGGGAAGCCCTTTTCCTGAAATAACTGTTCAGGAATTGGCTGTCCAAATTTCAGGATTGAAGAAAGCTGAAACAAAATTACCTTTTTGGTTCAGCAAACCCGGAATAATTTTTCCTCCTAATTTAAATTTAGAGCAAACCTCTTCCGAAGTTACCGCGAGGCATAAGGCAGAGCTTACCAATGGTCGATTATTGATAGATCTTACCGGGGGTTTTGGCATTGACAGCTACTTTTTTTCTAAAAATGTGGAGGAAGTAATCCACTGTGAAATAAATACTGAACTTTCAGAAACTGCTCAGTTCAATTTTAATGTTTTAGGTGCTGAAAATATAAGGACTATTTCAGGAGATGGAATTAAATTTTTAAAGACTTCCGAAGAGAAATTTGACTTTATCTATATAGATCCAGCAAGACGGGATGATTATGGAGGAAAGGTATTTCTCCTGGAGCAGTGCACTCCAAATGTTTCAAAAAACCTGTCATTGTTCTTCAGTAAAACCCAAAATATCCTGATCAAAACCTCTCCCTTACTGGATCTTTCGGCGGGAATAGCAGAGCTGGAAAATGTAAGGGAAATCCAAATTATTTCAGTTAACAATGAGGTTAAGGAACTGCTTTGGATCCTGAAAAAAGGTTTTGATGGGAAGATATTGATTAGCACCTGGAATTACCTGCCGAAAAAGGTGGAAAATTTTGCTTCGGAATACAAAGAAGAGCATACCGAAATCTCCTTCAACTATCCTAAAAAATATCTGTACGAACCTAATCCCGCAATCATGAAAAGTGGGCAATTCGCTGCCCTTGCTGAAGAAACCGGAACTTCTAAGCTCCATAAAAATTCGCATTTATTTACTTCTGAAGAACCGATTGAATTCCCGGGAAGAAGTTTTGAAGTACTTAAGGTGATTCCCTATAACAAAAAGCAGCTCAGGAATTTAAATGAACTGAAAAAAGCAAATATTGCTACCAGGAATTTCCCAAAAACTGTCGCCCAATTGAGGAAGGAGCACAAAATAGCAGATGGTGGTGAGTGGTACGTATTTTTTACTACCGGGCCTAAAGAGGAAAAGCTTGTGGTTATTTGTAAAAAACTGAATACCTTAAGGTAATCAGGAATTAATTAATGGTTTTCTCTTTGCAGCAGAAAAGAAAGAATAGAAACCTATTCCAAGAATTGATGCAACCAAAGCTGCCAAAGCAAAACTTCCTATAACATATTGAAAAAGGCCCGTCATAATTTCGGCTGTCGAATCAAAATCTGAAAATTGTAGATCCCAGTCTATTCCTTTTCCTGTTAAAACAGAACCTGCCTGATAACTCGCATAAATTATAAACGGGATAAGTGGCGGGATACTTATATTGGAGAATAAAAAGGCAATGACTTTGTTAAGTTTAAAAAAAGCTGCCAGTAAAAATACCAGCAATGTATGCAATCCCCAGAAAGGAGATATCCCCACAAACACTCCCAAAGCGATTGCTGCAGCTTTTTTATGTGCAGGATCCTCACTTTTAAGGACATCTTCTTTCCAGAACCTTTTAAAACCTTTTTCTTTAAAATCCTGGATCTTATTTCGGGGATGTACATAAAAGAAACTGGCCAGCACAAACCACATATATAGCAGAACAATTCGGGTGATATCCCAAAATGGTCTGAAATGAGTCACCCGGTTTTCGGGATACAAGACCTGGATGGGTATATTCTTTACTTCTATCCTTTTCCAGGCAGCTCTTACCAGAATTTCTATTTCATATTCAAATTTACGGGTAAAAAGATTAAAGGAATTCACTATTTTTAAAGGATACAGCCGGTAACCACTTTGTGTATCCTTTAAATTGATTCCGGTAACTACCAGAAACCAAAAACTCGAGAATTTATTACCTGTTGAACTCTTTGCCGGAATTCCATCCTGTCCCATTTTTCTGTCACCCACCAGCAGGATTTCGGGATCTTCAGGTTTCTTATTTTCAAGTTCAGATAGAAAAATATCCAGATCTTTTGGATAATGTTGCCCATCTGAATCAATAGTTATGGCATAATCATAACCACTACTTTCTGCTAAAAGAAATCCTGATTTTAAAGCTGCCCCTTTTCCCCTGTTAGCCGGAAATGTATGAACCTGAACTTTAGGAAATTTTGATAATACCGCTGCTGTTCCATCTGTAGAACCATCGTTAACAACAAGGATATTATTTGTATAGGTAAGGAGGTCGCTAATTACTTCCCCTACTGTCTTATTGTTATTATAAGTAGGAATAACTACACAACATTTTAATGCATCAAATCTGGATTGATAGATTGGAAAATTATTCAAACCTCTTAATATTTTGTACAAAAGTATTTAATTATTTCTTTTGAGGAAAGCCCGTTACAGCTAGGGAATAATTTTATACAGAGCATTGATCCTTAGAGCGATACATTCTTTATGCTTTGCAATTCCTTTAAGCTTTATAAAACCATCGGCCAGTTCACTGGAGGTGTGAAGGAATAGGTTTTCATCCTCATTAGGATCGACAACCATTGTAAATTTCACATTGGCTGCATTATCCAAACGTAATTTTACATTATGTAACCGCTCTGCTTCTTCTTTGAATAACTGCATTAAGATTACTCCCGGAGTAACAGGTCTTCCCGGAAAATGGCCCCGGTAGAGCTGGTGATCTTTATTGATATGTAATTCGGTAATTTGCTCATCATTAGTATTAGTTGAACTTTTTACTGAATAAAAATCTTTTAAAAGCATACTAAAAAGTACTAGAAATTAATATTAATCAACAGTAACTGTTCTCATTTCAGAAGTAGCTATTAACTTTCCATCTTCTGTGGTAGTCTTCGCTCTTACAAAAGTTACTTTTAAAACTTCCTGTAAAATTTCCACCCGGGTACATAGTTTAGCTCCCGATTTTGGAAGATCAAATATTTCGACAGATTTAATTGCTCCAATGAAACCTGTTTGCGCTTTATCCAAACCTGCCAAATGTCCCCTGTATCCCCTGTGCAGAGACATACTCTGGGCCATATGTTCAATTATTCCCGGCTCCGATAAAAAGCCATCCTGCAATAAAAGATTATCTGCGGGGACCGTAAATTCCATTTTACCAGTTAGATGAGTGTACTCCAAAAGAGAATCGACCATTACGAAAGGAGGTTTTTGAGGAATTAATTTGAGAATTTTTTCCTGTTCAAAAATTGGCTCTTTTAAAATATTCTGGGTCATTGGATGATAATGGTTCTAATAATATCGGGTAATTAGATGTAACTACAATCTATAATGAAGATACTACAATAATAGAAACCACCTAAAATTTCTCAATATTTTCAATCCCAGAAGATGATTTACAAGCAAAATTAGAATTAAATGATTTCCATAAAAGTTTTCCGCCACTGCTCTAAATATAAATCGCCGCGGTCTAACATTTAATTTATAAATTTATTACAATATCAATACTTTGTCTTATTTGAACACTTTAAAACTCGCTCCAAACTTACTGCTAATTTTATTTCTCAGTTGTTTAATTTCTTGTTCGAAACAAATTGACTGCGATAATCCTTTAGATTGCCTGCCGCCAGCCACCCAAATTTTGGCGAACCCTGCGGGGTGTTTGGTAAATGGGAAAGTTCTTGTTCCAAGCGTGAGAAGCTTTGGAAGTGGTTCAGTACTTATCTCTCAGTAT
>CAZXEY010000003.1:0-10664 GCA_964639695.1 uncultured Antarcticibacterium sp.
GTAATAAAAACCCAATCAGAATAACTTGAAGGATCTGCTATTGAACCTTCCTGGGCTGAAGTAATGGTTTTAATAATAACATAAATAATCACCGGAATCTGAAATATTAAACCGATCACGTAAATTAATAACCAAATTACCAGTAACGTAACAAAAGTCGACCACCAGTGATTTTTTACAAGGTCAAAACAATAGGATATAGAATCTGTAATCCCCGTTCCTTTAAAAACAAGAACAGCCATCGCAAGACTAAGTGGAACCATTAAATATATTCCCGGAATTAGGAGCAATAAGAATCCAGCCAATAGTAACACTGCAGAAATTAGGGAAAGTAGAAGAATATTGAAGAAATCTTTTTGAACTCCTTTTTTAACTTCGGTATCATTTACTTCACCATTATTTTGGACATAGGAATTTATATAATGAAGAACTGTGCCGTAAAAGGAAGAATAAAACAGCAAAAGGGAAAATGCAAAAATTAAAAATGGAATAATGAAATTTCCTGTCGCACCCGTAAAAATTTCTAAAGGACTTCCAGTGACAGAGTAGGTGTAGTAAGCAAGGCTGGCTGTAAGAATGAGAAAAAAAGGTCCTGCATTTACATAAATATTTCTTAGTAGAGATTTGTAATTTTCTCTAACGAATTGAAAGGTAGCCGTAATAATATCGCCTAGCTCGCGCTGCCGTTTAAATGGGATCATCTTGGTTGTCAATTAAATTATTTTTTGCCGCCAGGTAGTGCGGATAGTAAACGTAGTAAAATAATATAGTTAAAAGTGAAATTGCAATAATAGTGATTGCCAGCCAATCTGGCATTCCTGTTTTTCTGGTTACAAAACCCTCAAGAAAACCGGCAATTATAAAAAACGGGATAGTGCTTATTACTATCTTAAGACCATTCTTTACCCCAAGAGTAAAGGACCTTAGCCTGCTGTAGGTTTGCGGAAAAAGAATTCCTTTTCCAACTACAAGGCCTGCACAGCCTGCGATAACAATAACCGAAATTTCAATAGTTCCATGGATCCATATTGTTCTTGCAGATTCCCATAACATATTATTTTGATAAAAGAAATATTGAAAAGAACCCAACATGATAGCATTTTGAATTAAGATAAATACAGTTCCCAGGCCTGCTAATATTCCGAAAGTGTAAGCCATTAAAGCCACCCTTATATTATTTATCGTAATTCCCAGGAAAATATCTAATTCTCCCATTTGCTTATAAACAGCCATGGGATCATTTTTTTCTATGTTTTCTAACGTCATATTCACGTAGGCGTCACCAAGTATAGCCCTAACAAAAGCACCATCACTGGACGCAGAAAAAACCCCGACCGAAACGAAGGTGGTGAAGATCAAAAAACTAAGTAACAATTGTTTTTGATGCTTGTAGAACATTAAAGGGAAATCGTGGGAATAAAATTTCCAGAAAGCATTGCCCGGTTCCTTCTTATTAGTATAAATTTTTTGGTGAGCACTTGAAGCTAAGCCGTTTAAATACTTAGCAGTATTGCTGCCCGCATAAAAAGTCTTCGCATAGCTAAGGTCATCTGTAATCTCAAGATAAATTTTGGATATTTCACCGGGAGAAACAGTTTTATTATTCTGAAGCTCCTGTTCGAATTTAAGCCATTTATTCTTATTTTGCTTCACGAAAGCAGCCTCGCGCATGAATCTTTTTATTTGTCTCAAAGAAACGTATTAAATGGATAATTTTCAAATAGAAACTGCTCAAAATGTTGGGATTCACCAAAACGTTGCCGGGATTGGAGACAGGATTCTGGCGTTTATTATTGATACTCTTATTCTGGTAGTTTATAGTATTTTAACTTCACTGGCTGTTGCAGGTATGGGTATGGGCAGAGGTGAAATGTGGGTTTATTATCTTGCCGTGGGACTTCCTGTTTTTCTGTACTACCTCTTGTGGGAATCTTTCAATGATGGAAAGACACCGGGAAAATCTATTATGAAATTAAGAGTAGTGAAATTGGATGGCTCCCGTCCAAGGTTCAATCAATATATTGTTAGATGGCTTTTGCGAATTGTAGATATAAGTCTTAGTAGTGGCGGAGTAGCGGTAGTAACCATTCTTTTAAATGGAAAAGGGCAGAGACTAGGCGATATTGCAGCTGGCACCACTGTAATAACAGAGAGTGAGCAGGTTAATATTTCCCATACAATTTTAGTGGACGTCCCTGAAAATTACGTTCCCAGTTATCCGCAGGTGACAATCCTTAAAGATAAGGATGTACAGGATATAAAGAAATTATACAGTAATGCAAGAAGAAATGGCAATCACAATGTAATAGTTTCCCTATCTCAAAAAATTGCAGATCTTCTTGAAGTAGAGCCAAAAGAGCGGCCACTGGATTTCGTTCAGGTTGTTATAAAAGACTACAATTATTATACGCAGCAATAATTATTCAATAATTTCTACCTGAATAGGAATGTTTAGTAATGGCCATTCTCCTTCACCAACTTCCTGCTTATTAATTTCATCTACCACGTCCATTCCTTTAGTGACTCTTCCAAAAACTGTGTGGTCATTATCCAGGTGATGGGCACCATTTGGGCTTTGCACAATAAAAAATTCATAAGGAGACGAGGCTTTACTCACATTTTGATTGCTATACTTAGCTGCGGAAAAAGCACCACGGGTGTGACGGTGACCTGCCTCAAACTCGCTTGGAATTAAAAAGGAGCCAATATTGTTTCGCTTTCGGCTGGTTTCACGGTTATCTGAATTTCCTCCCTGAATTACAAAACCTTGAGCAACACGATGAAAATAAGTTCCGTCAAAATATCCTTGCTTGGTTAAAAAAATAAAATTTGCCCTGTGGAGAGGAGTGTCATTGTAGAGAATAACTTCAATATCTCCAAATCGCGATTTTATCCGCACTTTATTTTCGGGATTTTCCTTGCCGTATTTGGTAAGGAACGGGATTAAATCCTCCTGAACGATCATAGGTTCGTCCCTGATAATTTTTTCTTCTTTTGAATTTTTTTCTTCATCGGTGCTATTTTTGGAGGAAGAAGAATCTTTAACTACCATACTTTCTGAAGTACCACTTGTATCAATATTCTTTGCTTTTTCCTTATCTTCACAACTTGCGAAAATCAGAAATAATACACTCATAATAAGCGAAAGGTAACGGGTCATGGATTTTAATGAGTTTAGGTCTAAGATTTCAAATTTAAAAAATTTAGAACTTCCGGGTGTCGAAGCCCAGAATAAATTAGCACCTATTCTTAGGATAGAGGAAATGAAAAATCTCGATTTCTCTACCAGGAAACAAAACCGTGCGGGGGTTATGGCAGTATTTTATCCCGATAAAGATGATCTGGCACATTTAGTTCTTATTTTAAGAAAAACCTACCGGGGAGTTCATTCCAACCAGGTGGGATTTCCCGGGGGTAGGGTAGAGCCGGAAGATAGGGACCTGGAAGAAACAGCCTTAAGAGAAACTGAGGAAGAAGTTGGAATATCCATCAGGGATATAAAGGTTTTAAAAGAGCTTACCAGATTATATATTCCTCCCAGTGATTTTTGGGTTCATCCGTTTGTAGGGATTATGAATAAAACTCCTGTTCTTGTACCCCAGGAAAATGAAGTGGAGCTTATTCTTGAAGTAGCAGTAGAAGAATTAATGGATGAACAGAGTTTGATCAAACTAAAACTTGACACGTCTTATGCTACAGATATTGAAGTGCCGGCATTTTCTTTGGCCGGTCACGCAGTTTGGGGAGCGACTGCTATGATGTTAAGTGAACTAAAAGAATTGCTGAAAAAAGTTCTTTAAAGGAAATCCTTATCTTTACGAACTTTTTCAATTAAGAAAATAGAAAGAATTAAATGGGGCTGTTTAAGAAAAATCCTTTTGGTCATATCCTTTTTTTAAAAAAATGGCTAATCCGAATTTTTGGTGTTTTGACTCACAGACGCTACCGGGGATTTAATGAATTAAAGATAGAAGGATCTGAGATCATTAAAAATTTGCCCGATACAAATGTGCTGTTTGTATCAAATCATCAAACTTATTTTGCAGATGTAACTGCTATGTTCCATGTGTTTAATGCTTCTTTAAGTGGAAGGGTAGATTCTATAAAGAATGTGGGCTACATATGGGATCCTAAATTGAACATATATTATGTTGCTGCTAAAGAGACGATGCAGGAGGGGATTTTAACCCGAATTATGGCTTATGCAGGGGCAATAACTGTAGAAAGAACCTGGCGCGCAAAGGGGGAGGAGGTTCAACGGGAAGTAAATCCCAATGATACCGAAAATATTGGAATGGCTTTGAAGGATGGTTGGGTAATAACTTTTCCCCAGGGTACTACAAAACCTTTTAAGCCTATTAGAAAAGGAACAGCTCACATTATTAAAAAATACAAACCCATCGTGATTCCAATTGTAATTGACGGCTTTAGAAGGTCATTTGATAAAAAAGGGATCAGGATCAAGAAAAGAGGGATTCTTCAATCTTTTCAAATCAAGCCTCCTTTAGAAATTGATTACGAAAATGCAAGTATTGAGGAAATTGTAGAACAGCTGGAATACTCAATTGAACAACATGCTTCCTTTTTAAAGGTAATTCCGCAAAAGGAGCTAGAAGTCCAGGAGGAATTAAATAATACCCGTCGCTGGGGCTATAAAGAGGAATAACCTGTTCCGATTAAAATAATTCCTGGTTTTCTTATAAATCCAGCTTTTTAAGCTCATCGTAATTTTTGTGCAACCTCTTCAGTAGAATTCCATAAAGGAGCCTGTAAAACAACCAGATAATTCCTAAAAAGATTAGAAGGAACAGGCACATCATTCCAATGAATACCAGCCATTGAGTCAATGTAAATGTATATTTTGAAATTTCATCCACTTCAGTAGTAGTGGCGTGATAATAAAAAGTAAAATAGGTGTAAATGAGAGCTGTAATTCCCGTGGAAATTAAAACGTAGCTTATATAGTATTTTACAGTTTTACGGGTATTAAGAATATTTTTCATTAAAACAGCTGCATTATCTGTAGCTGAAATCTTTTGATAGTTCTTGTAGAACCGAAAAATGAAATAGAAGGTTATGATATAACTAATAATATATCCTACTATGGTAAATTCTTTTAGATGGAGTCGTTCCATCTCATTCCAGTATTCATTGTCTGCAAAAAAGACAGTAATAACAGCCCAGAAAAGAAACTCCAGGATGCTAATTACAAATATCCATTTAACTATTGAAGAAGATTTCTTCCACAACATCTTGTAAATCTGGTCATAGCTAAGCTGGGGATAATTTCCCTCCTGCTTTTTCCAGTCTTGTTTTAATAATTCTAATTCATCCATACAATTCCTACGGATTTAAAATGCTTTTTAATTTTGTTTTGACCCTGTTCATTTTCACTCGTGCATTCACCTCGCTTATCCCCATAGTTTCAGAGATCTCCTTGTAATTCTTATCTTCCAGGTAAAGAAAGACCAGGGCTTTTTCAATATCATTTAATTCTTTAACAGCTTTATACATTAGTTTCAGCTGTTGTTCTGTTGCATCATCATATTCCTCTACCTGAATTCTAAAATGTACGGTGTCGTAATCCTGAGTCTGAATATTCCGCTTTTTCTTACGATAAAGAGTGATAGCGGTATTTAAGGCCACCCGATACATCCAGGTACTGAATTTTGCGTCCCCTCTAAACTTTGGATAAGCTTTCCAGAGTTGAATTGTAATTTCCTGAAACAGATCATTATGCGAAGCCTGATCGTTTGTGTAGATACGGCAAATTTTGTGAACGATATTCTGGTGTCTTTCCAGGTCGCTTACAAATTTATGTTCCAGGTCTTTATTCACAAATGTACATTAGCAAAAGATAAGTCTGTAGATCTATTAATTTGTTACAAACTATTTAATAATGATCTAAAGTAATTATTTCTAATATTCAAATTCCGAATAAAGCTCTTATTAAGCCTATAGAATTTAAAAGTTCTATTTTAACTAACTTTTGCATTTGTATTAAGGAGTTGTAAAAGAGATGTAATAACTTTGGAAAAAAGGACTTCTATGAATATACCTAAAACCGATTTACCCAGAGTTGTAATCATAGGAGGAGGATTTGGGGGAATAACCTTAGCAAAAAAAATGCTGAAGGAAGAGGTCCAGACCGTTTTAATTGACAGAAATAACTATCATACTTTTCAACCACTGCTCTACCAGGTTTCTACTTCGGGTCTTGAACCCGATTCAATTGCCTTTCCCTTTAGAAAAATAACAAGGAAGAGCAATAAGGGTTTTTTTAGAATGGCAGAAGTAACTAGGATCATTCCCGAAGAAAATTTAATTCGCACCTCTATTGGAAATTTAACTTATGATTATTTAATAATTGCAACGGGATCCCGCACCAATTTCTTTGGTAATGAAAGCATTGAAAGTAACGGGATGTGGATGAAAACTATTCCGCAGGCATTAAACATAAGAAGCCTTATCCTTGAAAATCTTGAGCAGGCAGTAATTACCGATGATCCTGTACAACGCAAAAGTTTATTGACGTTCATTTTAGTAGGAGCGGGTCCTACCGGGGTAGAATTAAGCGGAGCTATAGCCGAGTTGCGTAACAATATTGTACCAAAAGATTATCCTGATATAGAGACTAAAGAAATGGAGATCCACCTGCTTGAAGGTTTAGACAGGGTTCTCCCTCCAATGAGTGAAAAGGCTTCTATGAAAGCCGAAAAATATTTAAAAGAACTGGGAGTAGAAGTGCACCTTAATACTATGGTTCAATCTTATGACGGGTTAAATGTGACTACCAATACAGACAGGACTTTTGTTACATCGACATTTATTTGGAGCGCCGGGGTAACGGGTGCACCTGTAAAAGGTCTTAACGCATCTGCTATAGTAGAAAAAGCAAACCGATATGAAGTAAATGTTTTTAATCAGATAAACGGATATGAAAACATCTTTGCCATTGGGGACATTGCTTTAATGCAAAATGAGGATTTTCCCAGGGGTCATCCCATGGTGGCCCAGCCCGCAATTCAGCAAGGGCGGCATTTGGCCAAAAATATTAAACGAATCCTGAAGGGGGAGAAACTTGAACCTTTTAAATATTTCGATAAAGGAAGCATGGCAACTGTTGGAAGAAATAGAGCCGTTGTTGATCTGGGAAAATGGCAATTTGGAGGGTTTCTGGCCTGGTTTATCTGGATGTTTGTGCACCTTTGGTTTTTAATAGGTTTTAGAAACAGAATCGTTACTTTCTTCAACTGGGTCTATAACTACGTCAATTACGATAAAGCTGCACGCCTTATAATACGGCCCTTTAAAGGATTTAAAGCCAATCTTGAGGATAAAAAGGTTTAAAACCGGTTTTCAGTTTTTTCTCATTCTATTCTGAAAGTTTTCAATTCATCCCCCAATTTTCACAATTGGGTAAGTCTTTCTTTTGAAATTTTGAAGCTATTATTTTCTTTACATCAGATTTAAGGGAAGCAAAATTTTCTTTGATATCTTTAACATCTTGTTTTCAGTGGTATAGACTTTAAAAATTCTTTCATGAAAGGTTTAGCGGAAATATTTATAATTGGAATTATTATAGGGATCATCCTTTTTGTGATAGGCTTAATTATACAATTTTTCTCTGGCAGCCCGGTAGTTTTCGATTATCTTACATTACAAAATTTTGGATTTTACCTTTTCTACAGTATTCCTATTACTGCTGTAAATTCTACTTTTTTTGAGTATTTAAATACGCGTGTTAACTGGGAAAGGATTGACAGCAGGTATCGGTTAGTTAGTAGTTTTTTAGGTTCGGTAATAATTACCTTAATCACAATCTTCCTGCTACGGGCAATTCATGAAATGTTTTTTGAGGGGGAAACATATTCTGAATTTATAAAAACTGAAAGTGCTCTTTTTTACTTCACCTCGTCAATTATCACTCTTGTTATTTCCTTATTTTTCCACGTCTTTTATTTCTATAAACTGCTTCAGGAGAAAAAGGTTAACGAACAAAAAATAATTGCAGGGACGGCTTCAGCAAAATTTGAAAGCTTAAAAAATCAAATAGACCCTCATTTTCTATTTAACAGTTTAAACGTCCTTACCTCTTTAATAGAAGAAAGTCCCGAAAATGCCCAGAATTTCACCACCTCATTATCAAAAATATACCGGTATGTCCTGGAGCAAAAAGACAAAGAGCTGGTAAGCCTGGAGGAAGAATTAAAATTTGCCATTACTTATATGAACCTTTTAAAAATGAGGTTCGAAGACAGTATTAATTATGAGGTTCCCGATCTTCAACAATTAAATCCAGAGGCGAAGGTGGTCCCACTGTCACTGCAGTTACTACTGGAAAATACAGTTAAACACAATGTGGTTAGTTCTTCAAAACCTTTAAACATAAGGATTTATCAGGAGGAAAATACCCTAATTGTGGAAAATGATTTTAATAAGAAAGAAGTACTTCAAAACCGAAAAGGAGTAGGATTACAAAATATTGTAGATCGCTATAGCCTTATAACAAACCGTAAAGTTGTAGTCGAAAATGATAAAAATAACTTTCGGGTAAAACTTCCAATATTAACCAAACAAATCAATGTTATGCAAACTAAACATTACGATGAAAACAACGCTTACTTAAGAGCAAAACAGCGGGTTAAAGAAATTAAGGATTTCTATGGAAACCTTCTTTCTTATTGTATTGTAATACCATTCTTAATCTTCATAAATTACAAGACCTTTTGGGAATTTAAATGGTTTTGGTTCCCTTTAATAGGATGGGGTATAGGCCTTGTAGCCCACGCAGTAACTGTTTTTGGTTATGCATCAGATTGGGAGGAAAGAAAAATAAGAGAGATTATGGAAAAAGAGGAACGTAAAACAACCTGGAACTAATGAAAAGTAATAACTATTTTGAGGACGAGCGTTATATTCTAGCCCAAAAGCGGGTAAAGGAAATTAAAGGGTTTTATATTCATTTATTCGTTTATCTTATAGTAAACCTTATGCTGCTATTAGCTAATTCCAGAGATCCATTAGTAGATCGTATTACAGAGCCTTCCAGTTATTTCACTGCATTTTTTTGGGGTATAGGCTTAGCTGCCCATTGGGCAAGTGTTTTTGGTGCCGGGTTCTTTATGGGGAAAAAATGGGAAGAACGAAAAATAAAAAAGTTGATGGAAAAAGAAAAGGAGAATTTAAAAACCTGGGAGTAACCAAAAATCCTGATCTAAATGACCAAAGTTCTAATTATTGAAGATGAGAAACCTGCCGCCAGAAGACTACAAAGGATCCTGGAAAAAATGGATCTTGCTGTAGATGGTAATTTACATTCTGTTGAGGAAGCGGTAAACTGGTTCAGGAATAACGATCATCCCGATCTTATTTTCTTAGATATACAGCTTAGCGATGGGCTTTCATTTGAAATTTTTGAACACGTAGATGTTTTAAGCTCCATTATTTTTACCACTGCTTACGATGAATATGCATTAAAGGCCTTTAAATTAAATAGCGTAGATTATCTTCTAAAGCCAATTGACAAGGAAGAACTTACAGCAGCTTTTAATAAATTTAAAAATTCTCAAAAGGAAAAGAACCCTCAAATCCTTAACGCCGAAGCATTACGGAAGATGCTCAATTTGCAGGACGATGTAAATTACAAAAAAAGATTTACGGTACAGGTAGGACAACATCTTAAGATTATTGAAACCCAGGAAGTTTCCTGTTTTTATTCTGAAAATAAGGGAACATATCTTCGATCTATAGCCGGAAGAAATTACCTTATAGACTGCAGTTTGGATAAACTGGAACTGGAACTGGATCCATCCATCTTCTTTCGGGTAAGCCGAAAATTTATAATTAATATTCATCAAATTACAGATATCATTAGTTACACAAATCAACGACTTGAAATAAAGTTAACGGCGTTCAAAGAAGAGCCTGTGATTGTTAGTAGGGAACGGGTTAAAAGTTTTAAAGATTGGCTTGAATAATATTTTCCTTTCATAAAAACCAACTCTGTTATTTTTTCGTAAGTATCAGGGAAGATAAGAATCCATTGTTAATAAGTAAAAATTAAGCGGTGGTTTGCGTTAGCCTGCATTCGGGTTCTTCTTACAAATAAGATTTTTTTTGGTTGGTTAGAGAAAGGTTTGTTTCTGTGGAGCAAGCCTTTTTCGTTTCTAAAAAGCATAAAAAAAGCGGAGAATTTCTCCGCCTTATTAATATATAATATTTTCTCTTAGGAAGCTACAACTCCCAAAGCATACAATCGTTCTAATGTTGGTGTTTCACTTCCTCCTTCAGGCTCTAAGGTAATACCAAACCCTTCAGATAAATTGGCGTTTTTCAATTCAAAGATCTTATTCTCATCTTCTTCAAATTGATCCAGTAGCCCTAGGCTTGAGGGAGTAAGTGGTTGCATTTTCAATGACCATACCTGGTAAACCATTCCCGGAGGGGGTTTGGGTAAATTTTGAGCATCTATATATGTAGAATTATTAGTTTTATCCCACCACGCAGTCGCGTAAGCATCTGGAGCTACCGCTTGTCCAGGTAAAGGAACTTTTATTACATTCCTGTCTCTTAATACCTCAAGTAATTCCTCCATTTTATTTACATCTCCACGAGCATCTACTATCTGAGTTTCCATTACGGCTTTTTCGGCCTCTAGTGCC
>CAZXEY010000003.1:10674-11480 GCA_964639695.1 uncultured Antarcticibacterium sp.
GATTCTCTAAGCTCATTGTTCTTATTGAACATAAAGAATAACCCTACAAGTAAAAGAATGCTTGCCGCCCAGCCAATATAAGCAGGCCAGTTAGTTCTTTTTCTTTCAACAGGAGCTTCTATTTCCCGGTGCGAAAGCTTATTTTTAATAGAATTTATTAAAAACTGAGGATTGGCAGGAGCTGTGGCAGAGGATAACTTAATTAAAGCGCTCTCTATTTCTTCAACTTCTGATTCTATTTCAGGGTATTGTTTCAAGGTACGGGTTACCTCTTCACTTTCTTCTTCAGAAAGGGCTCCGTAAACGTACAATTCGAGAATTCCCGACTCTATGTATTCCTTTATATTCATTAATTTAATACTGTGGATCTTAATTTATCTATGCAAATCCGGTTTTTAGTTTTCACAGTTCCTAAAGGCATTTCCAATTCTTCTGCAGTTTCTTTTTGAGTAAAACCTTTAAAAAAGAGGAGATCAATTAATTTCTTACAAACCGGTCCCATCATATCAATATATTTTTTTAAGCCTATAGCATCTGTTTGTGAAACAAAACTGCTTTTAGACTCCAGTATATCTACGAAATTATCGCTGGTAAGGTTTAATTTAGAGTTTTTAAAGCTCTTGGAACGAATTTTATCTATAGCAGCGTTTCGGGCAATATTAAGGATCCAGGTAAAAAATCTGCCTTTCTTGGGATTATAGGATTCAGCATTTTGCCAAATCTTAAGAAATACATCCTGCAGAATTTCTTCTGAAGCATCCTGATCTCTCGTTATACTATAAATAATTCCGAAGGTACTTTCTGAG
>CAZXEY010000003.1:11490-55917 GCA_964639695.1 uncultured Antarcticibacterium sp.
AAAGTTGGTAAATTCTTTCGAAGGCTTTTTCGTTTCCACCTTGAAGCTCTTCAATTAATTGGTCTTGCTGCATATATAAAAATGATGCTAAAAGTATTAAAAATTGTGCTATAAACAGCAAAAGCAACCCTATAGGTTGCTTTTACATATAAAATTTAATATTTGTTTACATTTTTATTACTCCACATCCAACACGACTTCCTGCATCTCCCGATGGTTGAGATGTGAAATCATCTACACCATCATGAATAACTACGGCTTTTCCTAATATATTCTTGTTTGGATCCTCACAACCTATACACCATTGATCTGTAGAAAATGTAATTGTTCCATTTCCATTAGTATCTACTGAGAAATTTCCTATGTCACCACGGTGATAACCATCAGCTTCACCCCATTTCCCGTGCTTTTCTTTCGTGGGGTTCCAGTGTCCCCCGGCAGATGAAGCATCATCGGCAGAACAATCTGCATTCTCATGAAGATGAATGGCGTGCATTCCTTCTGCAAGCCCATCGATAACCGCTGTCATAGTAACTTCTCCATTTTCTTCAGTAAATACTACATTTCCTGAAAGGTTACTACCGCTTTTTGGCTCTAGTGATAAAGTAACTTTCTGATTCTTTTGAGTTTGTTCTTTCAGGTCGGCCTCGTTTTCTACTTCACCTACAGTAGGTTCAAGTCCTTCCTCGTTCTTTTCATCTTTACATCCAAAAAGAACTAAAGAGGTGCAAAAAACAAGTGTTAAGCTTAATCTTTTCATAATGTGATTGGTTTATTCATTATATACCTCTAAAGTAGATTGATCTTACAGAAGTACCAAAGAATTAAGTTTTGCTTAACAAATGACTTTTTTCCGAAATCTGTTTGATGCAAAATCTCTTTACTTCTGTGGGCAGTTAAAGTATTAAGTTTTAATTAACGCAGGTACTAAAAATAAATATCTATTATGGTTAAAATTTTTAGCCTACTTAAAAAATAGACTGGAATGAATGTAAAGAAACTAAGAAAGGTAAATACCATATTAATATTTTGTTTTGCACTTATTGTAGGTCTTTACTTTGCTGCACCTATTTTGGTACCTTTTGTTTTTGCAGTTTTTTTTGCTTCCCTAATCCTTCCAATCAGTGAATTTCTTGAAAGAAAATTTAATGCCGGAAGAATCACCTCTTCCTTTGTAAGTACCTTCATTTTACTGGTAGGGGTAGGGCTAATATTGTTTTTTTTAATACGGCAGTTGGGGCTATTTATTGATGACCTGGTCACAAGAAAGGAAGAACTATTAGCCTATGTGGATGTACTTAGGGAAAAAATAATGTCTGTAACCGGTATTACCCTTCAGGAGCAGAAAGATATTTTCCAGGCGCGTTCTTCAGAGTTTTTTGATGTTTTTCAAACTTTCCTTAAAAACTTTCTTGCAGGGGTAACAGCCATAGTTGTAAAGTTTTTGGTTGTTCTCTTATACGTTCTTCTTTTGCTAATCAACAGGGATAAGTTTTTGAAGTTCCTGATGATGTATACTTCCGAAGAAAAGAAGAAAGAGACTAAGGAAATCGTTTCCCAATTGAAAAATGTGGCCAATAAATATCTATGGGGTAGGTTACAGGTGATGATCATTCTTGGGATTATGTATGCTATCACTTTCTACTCGTATGGCCTTGAACACGCAACTTTACTATTAATTTTTGGGGTTATAGTAACTATCATCCCTTACCTGGGTCCATTTATTAGCGGACTTTTACCGATCATTTTCATGATCTTATTTGGTGGCGGGACTTTGGAAATAGTTTCTTTTACGGTGATTGTAGTAATTATCCAATTAATAGAAAGTTATGTCCTGGAACCAATAATTATAGGATCTGAAGTTCAGCAAAGCCCTCTTTTTGTAATTATCGCAATATTAATTGGTGGTGCATTATGGGGTGCTGCAGGTTTAATCCTGTTTGTTCCAATTTTTGGAATGCTAAAAATCCTGTTCGATCATAATAAATCTCTAAAACCCATAGGTTTTTTAATAGGATATGAAAGGCCGGGTGCCAAAGAAAATATTGTAGAAAAAGTACAGCGAAAGATCAAAAACTAATTTACTTTTTTCAGCGAAATATTCGTGACAACTTTTACCTTTTCGTGCAGGGTCTTATGAACAGGACATTTATCTGCAATTAGTAAAAGTTTTTCAAGTTGCTTTTCATCAAGATTCCCTTTAACCTTTATTACCCGTTCAAAAGTATCGATCTTAGTAATTTGATTTAAACAGTTTTCGCAATCTTCTGCATGAGATTTTGAATGGTTTACGTGGGTTTCCACCTGCTCCAGGGGCCATTGTTTTCGTCGGGCATACATTTGTAAAGTCATGGAAGTGCAGGAGGCGAGTCCTGCAGATAACAATTCATAGGGATTGGGACCAAAGTTATCCCCTCCGGCTTTAATTGGTTCATCTGCTATAAAGGAATGATCCCCGGCTTTAATTAATGTAGTGTAACCCACAGGACCAAGAGTTGCGACTACGTCAAAATCTGATTCCAAAGTAGGTTTTTCTGGCACCTCTAAATATCTGTGAGCCCAGCTTCCAATAACTTTTCCTGCATATTTTGAGTCCACTCTTCTCGATAATAAATGATCGGCCCCATCAAGGGATACAAAACTTTTTGGATGCCTGGAAGCCATATATAATTCTTCAGCATTTTTAACCTCCACAATAGTATCCTGTGGGGAATGAAGTATTAAAATTGACTTGTTGGATTTTGATAATACACTCCTTATATCTTTGGTTTTAAGATCCTCAAGAAATTGTTTTTTTATTACAAAAGGTCGTCCTCCAATAGCTACTGAAGCTGTTCCCTTATTTTGGATTATATCCAACTCTTCTTTTAATAAATGGGTGACATGGGAAAGGGTGGAGGGGGAGCCAATTGTGGCAATGGCTTTAACTTCCGGAATTAATTGTGAAGCAAATATCGCGGCTGCACCACCAAGGGAATGGCCAATAATTAAACCGGGAGCTTTATAAGTATCCCTTAAATAATCTGCGGCTGCTACAAGATCTTCTACATTGCCTGAAAAATTAGAGTTTTCAAATTCTCCTTCACTTTCTCCCAAACCCGTAAAATCGAACCTTAAAACGCCGAAACCTTCTGCTGTCAAAGCTCTACTGATATTTTTCACTGCAAGAAAATTTTTGTTACAGGTAAAGCAATGGGCAAATAACACGAAGGAATGTGCAACCTGGTTATTAGGAACTTCCATATATCCAATTAATTCCTGACCGTCTTTATTTATAAAATCTATTTTAGAAGAATTCAAAGTTTAGTTTTTCAGTTTTTTTAAAGTTATTGTTTAATTTATTCTAAAACAAAAAGCTGCAAAATTTTTAAAATCCTGCAGCTTCTTTATCAACTTAATAGGGATCTAATCCAGTTCTTTAATTTTTATATTTTTGTACCACACTTTATCATCGTGATCCTGAAGTGCAATATGTCCCGTTTTATGTTTTCCAAAATGTTCCCAGTCGGCAAATTTTGAATTTGCTACCAATTTGTCCCACTCTTCACCGTGTAACGGAAATTCAGTAATCAAGGTTCCATTGGTAGTTACTGTCCCTTTATTTGCTTCATGGTCAATCCTAATTACAGTGCTGTTCCATTCCCCTGCAGGTTTAGTTACATCTTGTTTTGGTTCTACCATATCATACAACGCCCCTGCCTGGCGAATAGGGCCATTCTTTGCATCGGGATGTTTTTTATTATCCAAAACCTGGATTTCAGGACCCGTCAAATATGGCTCATTAAATTCAGAACTTTCCTGAACTCCCCACATGATTCCGCTATTACCGCCTTCAGAAATTTTCCAATCAAGAGATAACTCGAAATTGGTGTATTCATCTTCAGTAATAAGATTTTCTGACCCAGATCTCTCACCTTCAGCACGAGTAAATGCTAATGCACCATCCTCCACCTTCCACTGTGTAATAGTATCTGAATTATAAGCTTTCCAGCCTTCTAAATTTTCCCCGGTAAACAGGTCTTCCCATTCATTTTCTTCCTGCATCGCCATATCTTCTGTTTCGGTTACCACTTCTTCATTTTGATTTTCTGCATTGTCCTTACAAGAAATAGCTGTTAGAGACAAAGCCAATAAAAATAATCCGGTTTTTTTCATATGTGTTGGTTTAATTAATTCCTAAAATTCTTTTTAGTTTTTCTTCATCTACTTCAGATCCCGCAAAATCATCAAATTTTTTGTTGGTAGCCTCTATTATATGGTTCTTAATAAAAGGGGCACCTTCTCTTGCTCCCTGTTCGGGAGATTTAATACAGCATTCCCATTCCATTACTGCCCAAACATCACAGCCATATTCAGTCAATTTTGAAAAAATTGTTTTGAAATCCACCTGCCCGTCTCCGGGACTTCTGTATCTGCCTGCTCTATTGATCCAGTCTTCAAAACCTCCAAAAGTGCCTTTCTTTCCAGTAGGATTAAATTCTGCATCTTTTACATGGAACATTTTGATGTATTCGTGATAGTGGTCGATATAGGTAATATAATCCAGTTGTTGTAGTACAAAGTGGCTGGGGTCATAGAGAATGTTCACCCGTTTGTGATTATGGGTGGCCTCCAGAAATCTTTCAAAAGTGACCCCATCATGAAGATCCTCTCCGGGATGTATTTCATAACATACATCTACGCCGTTCTCATCAAACTCATTCAGGATAGGCAACCATCTTTCTGCCAGTTCTTTGAAGCCCATTTCCACTAATCCCTGGGGGCGCTGTGGCCAGGGGTGAGCTGTATGCCAAAGCAGCGAGCCGCTAAAGGTCCCATGCACATCCAATCCAAGGTTTCTGCTTGCCCGCGCTGCACTTTTTAACTGGTCTACTGCCCAGGCTGTTCTTTTCTTTGGATTATTCTTGAAAGCATCTGGCGCGAAATTATCAAACATGGTATCATAAGCAGGGTGAACCGCTACCAACTGGCCCTGGAGATGCGTGGATAGTTCTGTTATTGTTAATCCAAAGGATTCTATTTTACCTTTAAGCTCATCACAATAGGTTTTACTTTCACCTGCTTTATCAAGATCAATTAAAGATTTCTCCCAGGTGGGGATTTGAATTCCTTTATATCCAAGATCTGCTGCCCATTTGCATAAACCTTCCAGTGAATTAAAAGGCTCTTTTTTGTCTATGAACTGTGCTAGAAACACAGCTGGTCCTTTTATAGTTTTCATTTAGTAGTTTTTGAAATTTGTTCTTCTAATCTTCATCAATTGAAACCCACACATTTCCCTGTTGGTGTGAAGCAACCGCTTTTTCAATAAATTTCATTCCGCGTATACCATCTCTCATAGTAGGAAATTCTGCCTGATTATAAGGTTGTTTTTTTACAGCCCTTGCTACCCCTTTGTATATATTTCCCATCGAATCAAAAATGCCTTCAGGATGTCCCGGAGGCAACTTTGTACCATCTAAAGATAATTTACTATTGTATGCGTGGCCCGGTTTTAAAACTCTCAACGGTTCTCCATCCTGCAGAAGGTAAAGATAATTTGGGTTTTCCTGCTCCCATTTTAAGCCGGCCTTTTCACCGTAGATACTTACAGTAAAGTTATTTTCTTCGCCGGTAGCAATTTGACTGGTTCTTATAACACCTTTTACAAATTCGCTGAATCGTAATAAAATCGTTCCGTCAATATCCATCCTGTTATCCCTGTACAGGTAATTTAGATCGGCAAGAATATCTTTCACCTCCAATCCACTCACATATTCTATCATATCGAAAGCGTGAGTTCCTATATCTCCAACACAACAACTAATTCCCGATTTTTCGGGATTTAACCGCCAGGTATTTGCGCGTTTGTCTTTGTCGTGAATTATTGGATTTATCCATCCCTGGTAGTACTGAACATCAATTTTTTGAATATTCCCAATTTCGCCATCTGTTATCATCTGGCGCATTTGGCGTACCATGGGATACCCGGTATAAGTGTAAGTAACTGCAAAAATTGAATTAGAATCGGCTAAGGTTTTCTCCAGGATTTTGGCTTCTTCATAAGTTGTGGTCATGGGTTTCTCACAAATTACATGGAACCCATTTTCCAATAACAATTTTGCCATTGGGAAATGTAAAAAATTGGGAGTAAGTACAGAAACTACTTCTATTCTTTCATTTTCCGGTAATTTTTTTTCTTCAGAAATAAGTGTTTCCAGATCTTTATAGATCCTCTCTGTCCCAATTCCCAATTCCTGAGCAAAACTCTTACTTTCCTGAAGATCGGGATTAAAAACTCCTCCAACTAGTATATATTGATCGTACATGGAGGATGCAACACGATGTAAAATTCCAATAAGAGAATCGCCGCCGCCACCAAGAATTCCTAATCTTATTTTAGCACTCATAAATAATTCTTTATATTTTTTCTATTGATTTTTTATCCAGTTTTTCATTTTTGAAGAAGATAGCGAATATCAACATTACCACAAAAGCAAATACCGCTGGAACTATCCATATTTGTTCCCAGTCGTGGTTTCCATCACTTATCAGGTACATATCGCTTATCTTTCCTGCAACCCAGAATCCCACCAACATTCCAACCCCATAAGTTGCAAGGGTTATTAATCCCTGGGCAGCACTTTTAATTTTTGGACCCGCTTTGGAATCTGTATATATTTGCCCAGCCACAAAGAAGAAGTCGTAACATATCCCGTGAAGTGCGATTCCCAGGATCAACATGTAAACCAGTTCTCCTGAATTGCCATAGGCAAAAAGCAAATATCGTAGAGTCCAGGCTAGCATTCCTGCAAGCAAAGTAATTTTAAATCCGAATTTCTTAAAAAAGAAAGGAAGTAAAAGCAGGAACAAAACTTCAGAAATTTGACCAATGGTCATCATAGCGGTTGGATCTTCCATACCAACTTCGGCTAAAAAAGGATTGGCATTTTGATAGTAAAAAGCCAGCGGGATACATATTAGAACAGAAGAAATAAAGAACATTAGAAAGTTCCTGTCTTTTAGCAAAGCAAGAGCTTCTAAACCAAGCAAATCTGATACTTTTACTTTTTCCCCTTTACTGCTTGGAGGTGTTTTTGGCAGCGTAAAACTAAATAACCCTAAAACTAAAGAAGCTATAGAAACCATTAAAAAGGTATATCTCAACATTCCTTCTTCTCTTGCTTCAGGTGCATCCCAGCCAAATACAAGGCTTATCACCAAACCGGCAATGATCCATCCTAAAGTTCCAAAAACCCTGATCCCTGAAAATTGTTTTTCAGGATCGCTCATTTGGTAAAAAGAAATAGAATTAACAAGTGCCAGTGTGGGCATGTAAGCAATCATATATCCTAAAACATAAGGATAAAAAGAGCTGAAATCTTCAGCATTGTACATCATAAATAAGAGTACTGCCCCAACAAGGTGCAGAAATCCTAATATTCTTTCAGCATTAAAAAATCTATCAGCAATCAATCCAATTATAAAAGGCGCTATGATAGCGCCCCAGGATTGTGTTGAAAAGGCAAGTGCAGTTTGTCCACCTGTAGCTTCAAGATTGTTAAATAGAAAAGTTCCTAATGTTACGAACCAACCTCCCCAGATAAAAAACTCCAGGAACATCATTGTGGATAATTGAATACGGACTAAGCTTTTCATTTAGTTAATTAGCTGAATTATTATTTAGTTTTTGTGCCTCCTCAAGAAGTAATTCCCTGGTAGCAATAATTCCTTCTTCTGCATTCATATTCTGCCCTTCAAATTCAATCCCAATATAACCGTTATAACCTGCATCCTTTACGATTTGCAGCATTTTACCGTAATCTATAGTGGTTTCCTGTCCTTCTTCATTAAAATCATAAGATTTAGCGCTAACCGCTTTAGCATATGGCATTAATTTTTCCACACCTTCATAGCGGGGATATTCTTCCACACAAGCCGCCTGCCAACGGGCTCCCCCTTCACGTTTAAGGCAAAAATTTCCGAAATCGGGTAAAGTTCCTGCATTTGGTAAATTCACTCCCTGCATTACTTCCACAAGTAGATCTGCGTTAGAGGAAAGGTATCCGTGATTTTCAACCAGTACATTGACATTTTTTTGAGCAGCGTAATCAGAAAGTTTTTTTAAACCATCTATGGCAGCATTTTTCCATTCCCCGGGCTCTTCACTGCCAAAAAGATTCACTCTTATAGAATGAGCTCCTAAAAACTGGGCAGCATCCACCCATTTTTTATGATTTTCTACAGCCTGATTCCGCTCTTTTTCGTTTGCCGATGCAAGATCTCCCTCCCCATCTACCATGATAATCAGGTTTTCTACATTATATCTTTCGCTTCTTGCTTTTAAAGTGTCCAGAACCTCCTGAAGTCCTTGTTGAGGATTTGCATTTTGCTGGATTTTTGGGGTATATAATTGGCTTACATATTCAATGCCTTCAAATCCCATTTCACTGGCTTTTTGAGCAAAATCCATAGGGTCCATTTCTCCTTCCATTATGGGTTTACTTAAAGACCATTGTGCTAAAGAAACCTTAAAAAAAGGATCTTCAGCTACTTCAGCAGTTTCATTTGCATCTACAGGTTTTTCTTCTTCCTTGTCTTTACAGGAAATTACCGAAACAGTTAGTAAGAGGGAAAAGAAGGGTAATAATAAAGCTTTGATTGGGTTCTTTTTCATAGAACAGTTAGTTAAAAGGGTTGTTAATGAAAATAAAATTAAAATTTAAAATCTTAAATGTAGACTTTTTTTTAAAGGTGGGAAAAAATAAACAAATTTTGATATATTTGAGAAATTACTATTACCATTTATTCTCTAAAACATTTGAATCGTGAGTAACATTTATGAAAATACAACCTTTGATGCTATTGTTGTTGGAACAGGGATTAGCGGTGGTTGGGCTGCCAAGGAATTGAGCGAAAAAGGATTTAAGACCTTAGTTCTCGAACGGGGACGTATGGTGAAACATATTGAAGATTATCCCACTATGCATGATGATCCTTGGGATTATAAGTTTAAAGGGCAGGTGCCAAGAGAAGAGGAAAAAGAACAATTTAAACAGGCAAGGACAGGATATACAATAAATGAAGCAAGCAAACATTGGTTTGTAAATGATCTTAAACATCCCTATAATGAGGTAAAGCGATTTGACTGGATGCGGGGATACCACGTTGGTGGAAGATCTATTATGTGGGGAAGGCATAGTTACAGGTTGAGTGATATTGATTTTATGGCTAACCAGAAAGATGGTAATGGAGTTGATTGGCCAATTCGTTATAAGGATATCGCGCCCTGGTACGATTATGTAGAGAATTATATTGGTGTAAGTGGTGAAAATCTTGGTTTGAGACAACTTCCTGACGGGAAATTACTTCCTCCCATGGAATTAAATTGTGTGGAGGACCATCTAAAGAAAAGTATGGCAGAGAATTTTAACGGAAGAGTATTAACCGTTGGAAGGGTTGCACATATAACCGGAGATAAGGAATTTGAAGGAAGATCTGCCTGTCAATATAGAAACCGCTGTATAAGAGGTTGTCCTTTTGGAGCTTACTTTAGCAGTAACTCCTCAACGTTACCTGCTGCAGAACGTACAGGAAATATGACTTTAAGGCCAAATTCTGTGGTGCATGAAGTAATGTATGATCCTGAAACAAAATTGGCAACAGGAGTAAAAGTTATTGATTCTGAAACGAACGAATCCATTGAATATAAAGCCAATGTTATTTTCTTATGTGCTTCTGCCATTGCATCCACCAGTATTTTAATGCAATCCAAATCAGATCGTTTTCCTGATGGAATGGGTAATGATAGTGGGGAATTAGGACATAATGTAATGGATCATCACTTTAGAGCAGGTGCTTCAGCAAAATATGACGGATTCGAAGACATGTATTATAAAGGACGTAAGCCGAATGGTATTTACCTTCCAAGATTTAGAAATTTAATGGATAACGAAAACCTTAGTTTTAAACGGGGATATGGTTACCAGGGAGGTGCCAGCAGGGGAGACTGGACAGAAAGTGTTGGAGAAGCAGGATTTGGGCCTGAATTAAAAGAAGCTCTGGTAAAACCAGGGAAATGGACAATGGGTCTCATGGGCTTTGGTGAAACACTTCCCTATCATGAAAATAAAATGACTTTAGATTACGATAAAAAAGACCAGTGGGGATTACCTACCGTTACTTTTGATGCGGAATTTAAAGAAAATGAACTGGAGATGCGTAAGGATATGGTGGAGCAGGCTGTTGCTATGCTTGAAAAGGCCGGATTTAAAGATATAGCACCCTATGATTATTTAGGAGCTCCAGGTTTGGGTATCCATGAAATGGGAACAGCCAGAATGGGTAGAGATCCTAAAACCTCTGTACTTAATGGTAATAATCAGGTTCACTCCGTACCTAATGTTTATGTTACAGATGGATCTTTCATGACCTCTGCAGGTTGTCAAAATCCATCACTTACATATATGGCCATGACTGCGAGAGCTGCAGATCACGCATCCAAAAATTTTAAAAAGTCCAACGCTTAAGACTAAAATTATGAACAGAAGACAAGCATTAAAGAATTTAGGGCTGGGAGCAGGAATACTAGTAGTTGGACCATCTACTTTGAGCCTGTTACAAAGCTGTAAAAATGAACCAACGTATGACTGGCAGCCTACTTTTTTATCTGCAGGTAATGGATTTGCTTTAAAAAGGGTTCTTGATATTATAATCCCAACTACCGATACTCCGGGTGCAGGGGACCTAAATATTGCTGAATTTATCGATTCTTATATGGAGGAAGTAGCTTCCGAAGAACGACGTGAAGAATTCCGCAGAAGTGCAGATGCCTTCGCTGAAGCTTTTAAGGGTGATTACGACAAGGATCTTACTGAAGGGACAGATGAAGAATTTGAAAAAATAATTGCAAAGTACTTAAAAGCCACTCCGGAGCAAAGAGATGTTTATAGCAAGAGATTGACCGAAACCCAGGATCCTATGGATAAAGATCCTGAGCAAGAGTTAAAGGAAGAAGACTTTGAAGCAGAATCTTTCAATTATCTTAACAATGTGCGGGAGATGGGAATCTGGGCGTGGAAAACAAGTGAATTTATTGGAGAGCAAGTTTTATGGTATGATCCAATACCCGGTCAATACATACCTTGTGGACCTGTAGATGAATTAAGTAATGGTAAGGCAATGTCCCTATAATTTTAAGACTAAATTTTCAAAAAAGGAACCCGCAGAGGTTCCTTTTTTATTTATGAAGCTTTAGAGCTCCCGGTTAACGGCAACTTTAATTTTATGAGTGCATATTTTAACTTCTACGCATTCCCTTTTTCCTAAAAATTCCCCATCTACCTGGAATGCTATTGGATGTTTACAGCAAATTTTGGCGCTGGAGGTAGAAATGATCTCAATAAAATCAGGATCTAAGTCTACTTCGTTTCGCAAGGTTTTTAGAATTTCAAAAAAATCAAATTGTTTAAAAACAAGGATTTCAAAAACTCCATCATCAATTTTTCCTTTCGGATTCACAGTTGCGCCTGTACCATAAGAATTGGCATTTGCAATTGCTAATAACAAACCTTCCCTTTCATAAAATTGACCGTTAGCTTCGATTTCAAATTGAAATGGATAATCACTTTCAATAAGGGTAGGGATGGATTGTAATAGATAGCCAATTTTCCCTCTTACATTAGAATTTTCATAATTTCTTATCAACTCTGCATTTAATCCAAAATCGCTCATATGAAGACAGTATTCATCATCTATGAGAATAATATCCATTTCCTTGAAATAATCTCCAAAGGCAATCTTTAGCTGGTCTTCTAACGAGTTTGGAAGCTTTAGGTTTACAGAAAGGCCATTAGCAGATCCTGAAGGTAATATTCCAACCGGAATGTTTCTTTTTCCCATAGCTTCGGCAGCAATTTTAATGGTACCGTCACCACCGGCAACCAAAATCCGACAGGGATTTATTTCCTGAATTTTTTGATCCAGGTTAAATATGTCTTCTTCACCTGTGGTTAAAAATATTTCAAGATCTGCGCCAATTTTATTTACCTCTCCCTTAACTTTTTCTCTTAAAGCTGATTTGTCATTTCCCCCCGCAATAGGATTAACGACAAGTAACACTGTTTTAATCCGATTCATTTCTTTAAATTCTGACTAAAAATAATTAATTTGTAGCTACTTCTAAGTTAATAAAAGTACAATAGGTGAAATTAGATTTAAAATTATACCGCGGTTATGTAAATGAAAAACAGCTGGTTGTTTTTGGACACGTTTTTGAATCCTGGGCCCCAGATAAATACAGGATAGACAGGCGTGGAATTAAACATGCTTTTTCTATTATTCATATGTTCCGGATTAAGCCACTGAAGAATGTAAGTATCAAGCTGCATTTTAAGAATTTAGAGGTGACTACGAAGACGCTGGACGATGGTTACTTTAGATTTGATGTACCTTTTTATGATGAAAACTTAAAAAGCGGCTGGCATACCTACTGCGTTACCTGTAAAACCGGCGAATTTGGTATTATAGAAACAGGGGAGCTTCTTAAACCGTTTAAAAGTAAAGTGGGAATAATATCTGATATTGACGACACATTTCTAATATCCCACAGTAATAGTTTCTTTAAGAAGCTATATGTAATGCTTTTAAAGAATATAAATAAAAGAAAAATATTTAATGATGTCGTCCAACATTACCGCAGTTTGAGTATAGCAGGACAGGATAGTGAAGAAGCTTCCAACTCCTTTTTCTATGTCTCCAGTAGTGAATGGAACCTTTACGAATTTATTAATGATTTTGCTCAACTCCACGATTTGCCTAAAGCAGTTATCAAATTAAAAAAAATAAAGACAGGAATTTCAGATTTCCTGTTTACCGGAAGGGGTAGCCACGATCACAAATTTGTTAAGATAAAAGACATTATTTCTTTTTATCCTCATTTGGAATATGTGCTTTTAGGAGATGATTCACAGCACGATGCTTATATATATGAACGCATTTGTAAAATTTTTCCGAAAAATATTAAAGCTGTTTATTTAAGACAAACCGGGAGAAAACGAAATGAAAAAGTTTTTCATACCTTAAAGAATATTGAAACGCTAGAGGTTTCTACATGTTATTTTCAAAACAGCGAAAAAGCGCTACTTCATTCAAAAAATATAGGGATTATATAATCTTTGTTTTAAAGCAAAAATACATACTCCTATCTTTGGAAAAAATACCGTAGATGACCCTATTAAATTTTATAAAATCTCAGGCCAATTTTCCTGAACCCGGACTTTCAAATACTATTGAACTTTTATTAAATCATGCCACAATTCCATTTATAGCGAGATATCGTAAAGAAGCAACAGGAAATCTTAACGAAGTACAAATCGAAACTATAGTTAATTTAATAAAAACGCATCATGAATTAGAAAAACGGAGGGATTCCATTATAAAATCTATTTCTGAACAGGGGAAACTTTCCGACGAAATAAAGGAAAATATAGAAATAGCATCCAATATTTCAGAGCTGGAGGATATTTATCTTCCTTATAAAAAGAAAAGAAAAACTAAAGCAGATGTTGCAGTGGAGGCGGGATTAGAACCCCTTGCAAAGATAATAATGTCTCAAAAGGAGAAGGATATAAACATATTATCCCGCAGTTTTCTAAATGCAAATATCAAAACCCCATCTGAAGCTATTGCGGGAGCAAGGGATATTATTGCAGAGTGGATCAATGAAAATCCAGCTGTAAGAAATCGGTTAAGGCAGCTGTACAGAAGAAAAGCTGTAATAACTTCTAAAGTGAAAAAAGCAGAAGAGGTCAAAGCTTCTTCTAAAAAATATGAACAGTACTTTAAATGGGAGCAATCACTCAGTAATATTCAGTCTCACAGTTTTTTAGCTCTTTATCGGGCAGATAAGGAGGGAGTGTTATCTCTAAAAGTGAATGTAGAAAAGGAAAAAGCTATTGATGCTATTTCATCAGTAATTTTGAAAACCAATTCTTCAACAAGAAAAATTTTGATTGAGGCAATAGAAGATGCTTTCTCACGATTGTTAAAGCCTTCTTTCCAAACTGAATTCCTGAATGAGACAAAGATTAAGGCTGATCAAGATGCAATTAAAGTGTTTGCACAAAACCTTGAACAGTTATTACTTTCTCCACCCCTGGGAGAAAAAAGGATTTTAGCAATAGATCCCGGGTTTAGATCTGGATGTAAAATAGTATGTATAGATGGCGCAGGATCCTTGTTGCACAACGAAACCGTTTATCCTCATCCCCCTCAAAAAGATACGGGAATGGCCATAAAGAAAATACGAAGTCTGGTTAATGCTTATAAAATAGATGCAGTTTCCATTGGTAATGGGACGGCTTCAAGAGAAACAGAAGCTTTAGTTAAAAATATTTCTTTTGACAGAGATATTGAAGTGTATGTAGTTAATGAAGCAGGGGCGTCGGTTTATTCTGCATCTAAAATTGCAAGGGAAGAATTTCCAGATTATGACATAACGGTTAGAGGGGCAGTCTCCATTGGCAGAAGATTAATTGATCCGTTGGCAGAGTTGGTTAAAATTGATCCCAAATCTATTGGAGTAGGGCAATATCAACACGAAGTTGATCCATCCCGGTTGAAAGAAAAACTTGATTTTGTCGTGGCAAATTGCGTTAACAGGATTGGTGTCAATATAAATACGGCCAGTAAAGAACTACTATCCTACGTTTCTGGAATTGGTCCTTCTTTAGCTGAAAATATACTGGAGTACAGAAATATCAAAGGACCTATAAAAAGTCGAAAGGAACTTTTAAATATTCCAAGATTGGGGGCTAAAGCCTTTGAACAGGCAGCCGGGTTTCTCAGAATTAAAAATGGAGAAACTATTTTGGACGATACCGCTATACATCCCGAAAGTTATTTTATAGTAAAAGAAATAGCTGAAAAAAATAATATAAAAATTGAGGAGCTTATTGGAAATAAAGAGATACTTGAAAAAACGCCATTGGAAAATTATACAGGTAAGGACATAGGAACAGCTACAGTTAAAGATATCATTATTGAACTGGAAAAACCCGGAGCAGATCCTCGTATGAAAATTAAAAAGTTTGAATTTGACCCTAATGTGAGAACCATTGAGGATTTGAAGGAAAATATGAGATTGCCAGGTTTGGTCAATAACATTACTAATTTTGGTTGTTTTGTAGATATAGGAATAAAGGAGAGTGGTTTAATTCATATTTCCAATTTAGCTGAAGGTTTTATTAGTGATGTAAATAGTGTTGTAAAACTAAGTCAAAGCGTTATGGTAAAGGTACTCGAAGTTGATGTAGAGAGAAAAAGAATACAACTTAGCCTAAAGGGTTAATTTGTAGCCAAAATGAAACTTTTTTCATCTATTTTTCGGTCTAATTTCCATAATTAGGCGTTTTCTTAACTATTTTCATGAGATATTTTTTTTCTAAATTCTGGTAAAAATTCCAAAATATAGAATCTTGAAAGCGAAATTCTGTCACATATAACGTTTTCGTAAAATTTAGAATCCCAGGTTTGGCGGGGTCTTCCGAAAGAAAAATGAAGTATGGTTCAGAAAGAATGACATTATAAGTTATTAATAATAATGCGGGTAATTTTATTAATAACTTAATTATTTAAGCCTTTTTTTTTTAACTCTTTATTATATATATTAGTGCATTAACTCGGCTATAATGCCAAAATCAACCAAATATTTTTATATATGAAGCAATTGATACTTAAAAGTCTGTTGTTTTTCTGTGCTTTTTTCTTCATTTCGAATGTTCAGGCACAGGATTTAACAGTATCGGGGACAGTCAGGGATGTAACGGGGCCCTTACCTGGAGCCAACATTACCGTTAAAGGAACAAGTAACGGTACAACCACTGATTTTGATGGAAATTATGTACTGACTAATGTTCCTCCAGATGCCATTTTAATTTACAGTTTTGTGGGTTATTATACTCAGGAAATTGGGGTTAATGGCCGAACTACAATCAATGTAAATCTTGAAGTTGATGCTGCCGAATTAGAGCAGGTAGTGGTAATTGGTTATGGGCAAACGACGATTAAAGATGCAACCGGAGCGGTTTCCGCTGTAACTGCTGAGGATTTCAACCGTGGCGTTATTGCATCTCCCGAGGAATTGATCCAGGGTAAAGTAGCCGGGGTTCAAATTTCACAGGCCAGTGGGGAACCTGGAGCCGGAGTCGCTTTTCGTATTAGAGGAACTAACTCTATAAGAGCTAATAACAACCCTTTGTTTGTAGTTGATGGTGTTCCACTTTCAGGTGGAGACACTTCTGCTGGTGGAGGGGATATTGGATTTGGGTCAAGTAGCGCAAGGAATCCTTTAAACTTTTTGAATCCTAATGATATAGAAAGTATAAGTGTTTTAAAAGATGCTTCTGCAACAGCAATATATGGTTCCAGAGGAGCAAACGGTGTTGTAATTATCACGACCAAATCGGGTAGAGGTGTACAAGGTACAACTATAGAATATAATTACAGCGCAAGTTTTGCCAGAGCAGCAGAGCGATTTGATCTTTTAAATAGGGAGGAATATTTAAGGGAAACCGAAAGATTTGGAATAGACGTAGCCGAAAGAGATTTTGGGGCAGATACAGATTGGCAGGATTATGTTTTAAGAGATGCAATTGCTACTACACAAAACCTAGCTTATAATTACAATTATTCAACTGGTTCTATAAGAGCTACTCTTGGATATACCAACCAGGAAGGGGTAATTGAAAAATCTGGTTTAGAAAGGATAACAGGAAGGTTAAATTTACGTCAGAGATTATTTGATGACAAATTAACCCTTGGACTTCAAACAACCTTATCTCGTGTAAATGATCGATCTGCACCATTAAGTGGTAGCGCAGGTTTCCAGGGAGATCTTTTGGGAGCAGCATATTCTGCTAATCCAACGTGGCCAACAGATCCAGATTTTGAAGGAACTGGAGGATTGTTAAGTCCTGCAACTTTCTTAAGATATACTCAAATTGAAGGCCAAACAGATAGAGCCTTAGTAAATTTCTCTGCAGAATATTTTCTTACCGATGCTTTTTCTGCCAAAGTAAATTTAGGATACGATAAGTCGGATTCCAGAAGCTCTGCTGTTGCTTCTTCACTTGGAAGAAACCTGGGCCAGGGAACTTTTGGTAATGGTAATGGTCGTGTAGATGATCTTGAGTTGGAAAACCGTTTAATTGAAGTAACCTTAAATTACAATAAAGAGTTGGGAAATTCCCGACTTGAAGGATTATTGGGATATTCTTTCCAGGATTTTAGAGCCTGGGGAAGAAATTTAAACGGATTTAACTTCAATACCACTGACATGGATCAAATGGTAGACGATATCTTAAGAACGGCAGATATTTTTGAAAGTAATATTACCGGCAGTTATCAGCAGTACGGTTTTGCGCCTAACCTTGATAATGCTTTTGTCAACAGGTTATTTCCTGAACCTGGAACAGATAGATTTGCTGCACCTGCAGGTTTACCAGTAGGTTCTTTCTTTGCAGATACTTTTGATAACACCGATAAATTGCAATCTTTCTTTGGAAGAATTAACTATAATTTGCTGGAGAAATATATTTTTACCGCAACTATAAGAGCTGATGGTTCTTCCAGATTTGGAGAGAACAATCAATATGGGTACTTCCCTTCTGGTGCATTTGCCTGGCAAATTGCTAATGAAGATTTTGTAGGAGAAGCAATTTCAACACTAAAACTTCGTCTAGGTGCCGGTATTACAGGTAACCAGGAAGGATTGGGTTATGGTAATTTTGTGAGGAGAGAAAGATTTGGTGGAGGTGATATCATTGGCGATGGAGGTCAAATTGATAATATACCCGGTGCTTCTGCTGTTGCCTTTGCAAATCCCGACCTGAAGTGGGAAGAAACATTACAGTATGGAATTGGGTTGGATTTTGGTTTTAACAATGACCGTTTTAATGGAAGTATTGATGTTTATCGTAAGGAAACTACCGATTTGTTGTTTAGAGTATTCTCGGCCCAGCCGGCAGTTCAGCCATTTATTTTCTTAAACCTTCCTGATTCAGAAGTTGTAAACCAGGGGGTGGAACTGGCCTTGAATTACAGCTTTATAAATCGTGAGAATTTTGCCTGGGACATGAATTTCAATGTTTCCTATAATGAAAATGAAATTACAAGTCTGGCAGGGGAATTTGAAGCAGGAACTATTCGCGGACAAGGTCTAAGTAATGCTTTTGCACAAAAATTAGCAGAAGGTCAACCATTATTTTCCTATTTCTTAAGAGACTTTGAGGGATTTGATCCTGAAACAGGTGAACCTATTCAGGAAGACGTCCAAAGATTTGTTGGAAAAAGTGCCTTACCTGACTGGACAGGTGGTTTATCAACCAGCTTGCAGTATTACAACTGGAACTTTAATATGTATTTCAATGGTCAATTTGGTAACTACATATATAATAATACGGCAAATGCCTTCTTTACTGCAGGTGCTTTTAGAGGTGGTCGTAATGTTCCGGCTGAAGTTCTTCAAACCGGAGAATCTTTAGACGCTGCCGCCGAAGTTTCAACACGTTTCTTAGAGCGTGGGGATTTTGTAAGATTACAAAGTGCAACTTTAAGCTATGACTTGCCTTTAAGAAATGATGGTTATAATTATATCAAATCAGTAAGACTTTCGTTAACAGGTCAAAATCTCTTTGTTATAACTGATTATTCGGGACTTGATCCGGAAATAAGCGTAACTCCTGGAGCAGGTGATTTATTGAACGGTTTACCGGTTTTTGGTATTGATTATACCGCGTATCCTCGTCCTAGAACCTTTACCCTGGGTATAAATGCAACTTTTTAATTTAAATATGAAAAAGATGAATATGAATTATTTTAAGAAAGTAGGTCTATCCGTTCTTTGCCTGTCAGGAGTATTTTATTCCTGCTCCCTGGAGATAGAACCTACAGATTCTCTCATTACAGATGAGGGGGAGGGGATCTTTACCGGAGTAAGTAACGTGGAATCTTCTTTGACCTCTCTTTATGGTAATATATACGGACAATTAGGTGACCAGGGAGGTTTCTTTGCTCTGAATGAAGTAACAACAGATGAACAAGTGGTCCCTACACGCGGAACTGACTGGGGGGATAATGGTATATGGCGAACATTACACGCCCATACCTGGAGTCCCAGTCACCAGTTTCTTCTGAATGTTTGGAACAATCTTAACCAGAATGTCTTTAGAGCGACTGAGATTATTGATTCCAGAAGTAATCCTTCTCCACAGCAAAAAGCAGAAGCTCAATTTTTAAGGGCCTTTAGCATGTTTTTTGTTATTGATATGTTCGGTCAACAGCCTTTTAGGCAGCCTGATGAAGGAGCTGAAATAAATCCTATGGTAATGACAAGAGCAGAAGCCTATGATTTTATTCTTCAGGATTTACAGGAAGCAATCCCTAATCTACCTTCAGGTGGTCCTGGAGCAGGGTTGAACCGCGCTACAAAAGCAGCAGGACATTTCCTTATGGCAAAATTGAGGTTAAATGCTCACATTTACAAAGGTAATGCAACTGCCGATAACGCAGATATGCAGGCGGTAATTGATGCCGTAGATGCTATACAAGCTCAGGGATTTGCTCTTCAGGATGGTTATTTTGATTTGTTTTTACCTACTGTTGACAGTGAAACCATTTGGTGGGCCAGTACTGCCGTAGGAAACCGGATCTGGAATACCTTACACTACAACCAAAATTCACCCGACAATACTGGTGGAGGATGGAATGGCTTTACTACGCTTGCGGAGTTTTATGATCTCTTTGAAGGAGATCCCAATTCCAATTATTTAGAAGATAACCAGGAAGAAAGAAGAGGGTGGGTTCCAGATTCAGAAACCGCCGGTCCAACTAACTTTGGAATAGGATATGGTTTCTTAATAAATACTCAATATGATACAGATGGATCTGTTATTCAAACCAGAAGTGGTACTCCTTTATCCTTTACTAAGGAACTGCCTGGATTAACCGGAAATACCGAGGAAACTGGTATAAGGGTTATTAAATATCATCCATATTACGATGAAGCAGAAAACGATGCAGCATCATTCCGTTCTCACGAAATAGTTTTTAGATATGCAGATGCTCACCTTATGAAAGCAGAAGCCATGATGCGAATGGGAGGAAATCCTACCGCTATGGTTAATGAATTAAGAGCTTTGCGTGATGCGAGTCCAATTGCTTCAGTTACAGAGCAGGATATGATCGATGAAAGAGGAAGAGAGCTTTATATTGAATTTTGGAGAAGAAATGATTTAATTAGATTTGGCCAATTCACAAAAGACTGGGCATTTAAAAGCCCTGATGCTGTTGGGGATGAGACCAAAACTCTTTTTCCACTTCCTCCAAGTGCATTATTATCAAATCCTAATTTAACCCAAAATCCTGGTTATTAAAAACTAATAATTGTGATAAATATTAAAAGAGGGCAATAGCCCTCTTTTTTTGTTACTTCTAAAGATGAGTTATTTATTGAAATTAGGGAATTTAGATCCCGTATCATTCTAAATTTTATTAAGGAAATCTTAAATTTTTCCTTTACTTCCTATGGTTTTGAAGCAAAATTTACGTAAAATAGCATCAAAACTAACCGGCCATAGATTAAACACCATTAACAAATTAACGTCGGTAAAATGCCATTGATCTCAAAATATAAATTACTATATTCTATCCCATTTTTGCTTCTATTATTGTTTTCGTGTAAGGAGGAAAAATTCTTATTCGAAGAAGTATATTCTAAAGAATCTAATGTTCTTTTTTCAAATAATTTGGTAGAATCTGCAGAACTTAACATTTTAAACTATCTCTATTATTATAATGGAGCCGGGGTTGCCGCCGGAGATTACAATAACGACGGTCTTATTGATTTGTATTTTGTTTCCAACCAGGGAGAAGATAAATTATATCTCAATAATGGAAATTTTAGTTTTAAAGATGTAACCAAAGCCGCTGATTTAAAAAATAATTCCGGATGGTCTACAGGCGTTAGTAATATTGATATAAACAATGATGGGTTATTGGATATTTATGTAAGTAAAGTTAGCAGTATCCTTGGCCTTGAAGGTCATAATTTACTTTACGTCAACCAGGGAAATGTGAATGGAATTCCTCGTTTTAAGGAACTTTCTGAAGAATATGGACTTAATTTTAAGGGATTTTCTACTCAGGCAGCCTTCTTTGATTATGATTTAGACGGGGATTTGGATTTATATCTTCTTAACCATTCTATACATCCTAACAGGAATTATGGATCAGGAAAAAAGAGAAATGAGATAGACTCTCTATCGGGGGATGTTCTTTATAGAAATGACAATGGAAAGTATATTAATGTATCCAAAGATGCAAAAATTTTTCAGGGTAGTATTGGATATGGTCTTGGGGTAGGTATAAGTGATCTCAATAACGATGGATATCCAGACATTTATGTTGGTAATGATTTTTTCGAAAATGATTATTTATATGTAAATAATGGGGATGGTACCTTTTGGGAAATAGTTTCTAAAGATCCTTCTAAACTTGGACACACAACACATTTTTCTATGGGTAATGATCTTGCCGATCTCAATAATGATGGCTTAACAGATATTATCTCATTAGATATGTTGCCAGAAGACCTAGAAACCTATAAAACCTCAGGCTTAGAATATTCATATCCTATTTATCAAAACTATTTAAAAACCGGTTTTTCTCCTCAGTATATGCAGAATACTTTGCATACCAACAGAGGCAATCTTAATTTTTCAGAAAATGCGCACGCTGCTGGTATTGCGGCTACAGAATGGTCATGGGGAGTTCTTGCTGCCGATTTTGACAATGATGGTTTAAAAGATCTTTATATTTCCAATGGAATAAAAGGAGCTACAAATGATATGGATTTCATAAATTTTATAGCAGATGATAAGATCCAGAAGCGCTTGAATAACGGAATGTCTTCTGGCGATATGGAATTTATCGCACACATTCCTGAAAAGAAAGTACCAAATTACTTTTACCGGAATACTGGAAATAATCAATTTGAAAATAGTACCCAATCCTGGGTGAAATCAAAAAAATCCTTCAGCAATGGATTTGTTTATGCAGATCTAGATAACGATGGGGACCTTGACCTGGTAATTAATAATGTCAATGAAAAGGCGACCATTTTAAAAAATCTTTCTAATAAAGAATTTCCGAAGAGAAATTTTTTAAAAGTTCATTTGATAGGTAATAAAGAAAACAAAAATGGAATTGGGGCAAGGGTTGAAGTTTTTCAAAAGGAGAATTATCAAATTCAGGAAAATTTCCTTACAAGGGGATATTTGTCCTCTCTTTCACCAGGACTTCATTTTGGGTTGGGAACTGCTGCGAAGATAGATTCGGTTAAGATTACCTGGCCGGGAGGAAATAAAGAGATACTAAGGAATGTGCCGGTGAATTCTTTATTAACCTTTGATTACAAAAAAGCTACACAATTTGAACCCGCAGAAAATAACGAAATTAGCTATATTGATCGCCTGGATTCTTTATTTGATTACATGCATCTGGATTATCCATCCCTGGATTTTGACCGTGAATCGCTGGTTCCATTTGCTTATAGCAATCTTGGACCCTCCGTTTCTGTTGCAGATGTTAATAATGACGGCCGGGATGATGTATTTTTTAGTGGGGGTAAAAAACAGGCAGGGGCTTTATTCTATCAGTCTTCTTCAGGCGATTTTAAAAGAGATGAAATTTTCGGTCTGGAAGATGATTTGATAAACGAAGAGGTAGCACAGGTGTTTTTTGATGCAAATGGAGATAATATGCAGGATCTTTTAATCGTTTCAGGAGGAAACGAATTTCGTAATGGTGATGCAATTAGGCCCAGACTTTACATTAATAAAAACGGGAAATTTGTGAAAGACAAAAGTCAGTTTCAAGATATTTATCTTAATGCTTCTTCAGTAAAGGCAGTCGATTTAAATCTGGATGGAGCTATGGATATTTCCATGACTTCCAATACGGTACCAGGAAGCTTTGGAAAAAATCCGGTACAGTATCTATTTTTAAATGATGGTAAAGGAAATTTTCGGGATGTCACAGAACAATATTCTTCAGAATTTAAAAATCTGGGGAACGTTCAGGATTTAATATGGGAAGATTTGGATAACAATGGATATAAAGATGCTATTGTAGTTGGTCATTGGCATCCCATAAGTATTTTTTTTAATGATGGTAAAAAATTGCATCTACAAAAGAAGAACGGGCTGGAAAAAACCAATGGTTGGTGGAACAGTATAACTGCCGGTGATTTTGACAAAGACGGGGATATTGATTTCATAGCAGGTAATTGGGGATTAAACTCAAAGTTATATGCCTCCCCAAAAGAGCCTTTAAAATTATTTCGCAATGATTTTGACGATAATGAAACTGTGGAACCTGTGATAACTTATTACTACAAAGGTAAAGAAACTGTTTTAGCATCTAAGGATGAGCTGGCCAAGCAATTGCCTTTTATCAATAAAAAATTTCTTTCTTACCGGGATTTTGCAAAAGCAGATTTAGAGGATTTACTGCCAGTCGAAAAATTACAAAAAGCCGAAAAAAAGGAAGTTTTGGTACTTGCTTCTTCATATTTTGAAAATACTGGTTCCAACACCTTTATTAGGCATGATTTGCCCTATGAGGCACAACTATCTGCTGTGTTCGCAATAGAAAGATATGATTTTAATAATGATAACTATGAAGATGTTCTAATAGTGGGCAATTTACATGAAATTAGTACTCAACTAGGTAGGTTAGATGCTTCCCACGGGTTACTTTTGCTCAATAACAGGAAAGGATCCTTTGTTTCCGATTTTAAAAAGTTGCCCGGAATTGAGGGTCCTGCCAGGAACATAAATAAAATTTGTGTGAATGGGGAAACGCATTTTATTATTACTATAAACGGAAGCTCTCCGGTAACTATTAAAGTTTCTAACTAAATAAATATGAAACTAAGATTCTATACTTTTTTGGCAATTTTGCTTTTTCTTTCTTTTTCTTCCTGTAAAAAAGAAGAAAATACTTCTAAAGCTCCTTCTACAGAAGAAGAGCGATTATTTTCCCTTCTTTCTCCGGAAGAAACAGGAGTGGATTTTATCAATTATATTAAAAACCAGAAAAACTTCAACATTTTTAAATACCGAAATTTTTATAATGGGGGAGGTGTTGCTATAGGAGACGTAAATAACGATGGATTGCCTGATATTTATTTTACTGCCAATATGGAATCTAACCGGCTGTTTCTTAATAAAGGAAATATGCAATTTGAGGATATTACTGAAAAGGCTGGAGTAGGAGGTAATAAACCATGGTCTACAGGTGTAAATATGGTAGATATAAATAATGACGGTTTATTAGATATCTACGTTAGTAATGCGGGCAATATGGAAGGTAACAACCATGATAATGATCTTTACATTAATAATGGCGACCTAACCTTTACCGAAATGGCTCACGATTATAATCTGGCAAAAACCGGATTTAGTACCCATGCTTCATTTTTTGATTATGATAAGGATGGGGATCTTGATGCTTATATTTTAAATAATAGTAATATTCCCGTTAGTAGCCTGGGATACGCTGCTCAACGTGAGGTAAGGGCCCAGGAATGGGAAGGTGTTCCCGAAATTTTCCGGGGGGTGGGTGATATGCTTTTGCGAAATGATAATGGGAAGTTTGTGGATGTTAGTGAAGAAGCTAATATATATGGAAGTCTAATTGGATTTGGATTAGGGGTAATGGTAAGTGATTTTAATAACGATCTCTATCCTGATATTTATGTTTCTAATGATTTCTACGAAAGGGATTATCTCTACATCAATAACCAGGATGGAACATTTACCGAAGATATTGAGAACTGGACATCAAAATTAAGTTTATCGGCAATGGGTATAGACATGGCTGATATTAATAACGATGGCTTTGCCGATATTTTTGTAACAGATATGCTTCCTGATAGCGATCAAAGAGTAAAATCTGTGATGGAATTTGAAGGTTATAATGTATTTAAATTAAAACAGAGCAAAGATTTTTACCAGCAGTTTATCCATAACACTCTTCAACTCAACAATGGAAATAATACATTTTCTGAAATAGCACAATTTAGTGGTGTGCAAAGTACAGATTGGAGTTGGGCAGGATTACTTTTTGACATGGACAATGATGGTTTGCGGGATATTTTTGTAACCAATGGAATTAATCACGATTTAACCGATCTGGATTTTGTCGAATTTTTTGCCAATGATATCATCCAGAACATGGCGTTAACAGGTAGAAAAGAAGCCATAGATTCCATCATTAATAAAATGCCAGTTACACCTTTGCCCAATTACGCTTTTCACAATAATGGGGATCTTACCTTCAAAAATGCAGCAGAAAACTGGGGCCTTGCCCAACCGAGTTTATCTAATGGTAGTGCTTATGCAGACCTTGATAATGATGGTGATTTGGATTTAGTTGTAAATAATGTGAATATGCAGGCTTTTATTTATAGAAACAATTCAGAAAAGTTTAGCGATAACAAATATTTAAAATTAAAATTTGAAGGGTCTGATAAAAATAAGTTTGCAATAGGAGCAATTGTTAAAATGTATCATGGTGATCAAATTTTTATGCAGGAATTGAATCCTTCCCGGGGTTTTCAATCTTCTATGGATTATGTAATGAACTTTGGGCTTGGGAAAATAGATAAATTGGATTCCATTCGTATTATTTGGCCAAATGATGAATCCCAGCTTTTATTGGATGTTGAAACCAATCAATATTTAAAATTAAGTCAGGCAGATGCTAAAGGAAAATACAAAGTTCCAAAACCGGTTGATACTAAACTACATCTTCAGGAAATTTCAAATTCAAATCTTTCTTCACATATAGAAAATGATTATACCGATTTTGATTATGAAGGTTTAATATACAGGCTTACCTCAAAAGAGGGACCTGCTCTTGCAATAGGGGATGTTAATGGAGATGGTAACGATGATATTTACCTTGGAGGAGCAGCTAAACAACCGGGCATTATATATTTGCATCGTGCGGGCGGAGATTTAAAGATTAATCCTAATAAAGTTTTTGTTGAAGATGCTTTTCTGGAAGATACAGCAGCCTCCTTTTTTGATGTAGATGGAGATGGAGATCTTGATCTTATGGTGGGCAGTGGTGGAAATGAATTTGGCAAAGGAAAGGAATATGGTACAAGGCTTTATTTAAATGACGGGAAAGGTAATTTTGAAAAATCTGGTGTTGAACTTCCCACTGCCCAAACTAATATTTCAGTAATACTTCCTCATGATTTTGATGGTGACGGTGATATAGATGTATTTATAGGTTCAAGAAGTGTGGTTGCTACTTATGGTATTGATCCAAAACATATTTTTCTAGAAAATACAGGCGATGGGAATTTTAAAAATTCTTCTGAAAGTGTCGCCTACGATCTTCGTGATGCCGGTATGATCACCGGTGGAATGTGGTTGGATATTAATGGTGATAACAAAAAAGACCTGCTTACCCTTTCAGATTGGGATACACCAAAAATCTTTAAGAATACCGGGAAACGCTTAGTTAAGTATAAATCCAATCTTGAAGAACAGCATGGTTGGTGGAATGCAGTGGAGGCAGTTGATCTTGATGGTGATGGAGATTTAGATCTTGTTTTGGGGAATGATGGTAAAAATTTACCCTATAAACCTTCAGCTTCAAACCCTATGAAAATGTGGGTTAATGATTTCGATAACAATGGGACTATTGAACAAATAATTACACAGCACATAAATGGAGGGGATTATCCTCTTCATATGAAAAAGGAAGTTACCAGCCAGCTGGTTTCACTAAAAAAGCAGAATTTAAAAGCTTCAGAATATGCCAAGAGAAAAATTAAGGAATTATTTTCTGAAGAAACCATAAAAAATTCAATCGTTAAAAAGGTCAATATATCAGAAACTGTAATGGCAATTAATGATGGAAATGGCAATTTTACAATTCGTCCGTTTAATGATAAAGTGCAGTTTTCCTCTGTATCTGGAATAACGGCATTAGACGTTAATGGAGATGGACATATCGATCTTGTCATGGGAGGAAACGATTTTAATTTTAAACCTCAGTTTTCAAGACTGGATGGAGCTTTTGGTCACGTATTATTGGGTGATGGTAAACTGAATTTCACCTGGCAAAACTATAAGGACAGCGGGTTTTTCGTAAGGGAGGAGATAAAACACCTGCGTAAGTTTAAAGATAAAAATGGAAAAAATTATATTATTACCGCTATAAATAATGGAAAACCCAGAATATATACGCTCAGTAATTAAAAGGTCATTTGTATTTTTTCTTTTCTTCATCCTCTTGCCTGGGTGTGGAAAAAATGAAGAAGGAATGTTTACGGCACCATCTTCTAAAGAAACCGGGATTAACTTTATAAATACCTTAACTGAGTCCAAAGATCAAAACATCCTGGACTACCTGTACTTTTATAATGGAGGAGGAGTTAGCACAGGGGATATTAATAATGATGGGTTACCTGATATTTTCTTTGTAGGTAACCAGGTTAAAAACAAGCTTTACCTGAACTTAGGAAATTTTAAGTTTGAAGATATTACCGATAAAGCCGCGGTAGCAGGTGAAAGTACCTGGAATACAGGAGTTACCATGGCAGATGTTAACGGAGACGGGCTTCTGGACATTTATGTTTCTGCTGTTGTAGGCGTAAATGGTTTTTTTGGCAACAATGAATTATTTATTAATAACGGAGACTTAACTTTTACAGAAAGTGCTGCAGATTATGGTCTGGATTTGGAAAACTACTCCAGCCAGGCCGCTTTTTTTGATGCTGATAATGATGGTGATCTTGATGTTTTCATTTTAAATCACGCTGTTCATACTACAGAGTCTTTTGGTCCTGCAGAAATAAGAAATACCAGGGTTGAAGAGAGTGGTGATAAGCTTTTAATTAATAATGGAGGAAAATTTGTTGATGTAAGTGAGGAAGCCGGTATTTTTGGAGGAGCAAACAGTTATGGCCTTGGGATTAGTACTGCCGATTTCAATAATGATGGATTTACTGATATTTATGTAGGTAATGATTTTCATGAAGATGATTATTATTATATAAATAACGGTGATGGAACTTTTACTGAAAGCCTTAAATCCCATTTTGGTTTAATTTCCCGGTTTTCTATGGGAAGTGATGTAGCCGACATTAATAATGATGGGTATGTAGATTTGTTAACCCTGGATATGTTACCTGAGGATGAAAAAGTCTTAAAATCTTCTGCCGGAGATGATAATGTAAATCTTCATAAGCTTCGAACAGAGAAATTGGGATATCATCCTCAATACACCCGAAATATGCTTCAAATAAACCGTGAGGGTGAATATTTTGAAGAAACTGCATTAATGAGTGGTATTGCGGCCACAGATTGGAGTTGGGGAGCATTGTTTGCAGATTTTGACAGGGATGGTAATCAAGATGTATTTATAAGTACCGGAATTCCGCGAAGGCCTAATGATTTGGATTATGTAAAATATACCTCCAATGAACAAATACAACAAAAACTTCAGCAAACCCACCTGGTAGACCAAAAGGCTTTAAATCTTATGCCTTCGGGCGCCGTGAAAAATGTCTTTTTCCGGGGAAATAATGGGTTCTTTGAAGATATGACTAATATTTGGATCAAGGAAGATACACTGGTTTCCTCGGGCCTTGCCTATGCAGATTTAGATAATGATGGAAATCTAGATCTCGTTGTAAATAATATTAACCAGCCAGCCACAATTTACCGGAATATAAACTCTGAAGGTGCATTTTTAAAAATAAATCTTAAAACATCTGGAGCCAACAAATTTGGAATTGGAAGTAAAGCCATTTTGTACACCGAAACGGGAAGACAATACAGGCAGTTATATACAACCAAAGGTTTTCAATCCTCTTCAGAACCAGTTATTTATTTTGGTTTTCCTGCGGGTGAACGTGTTGATTCCTTGAGAATCATTTGGCCTGATAATACTTACCAAACCGTAATAAAGCCTGAAGTAAATCAAGCATTAACAATTTCTCCCAAAAAGAACCGGGAAAAGGTAGAGAGAGAGATTGAAGGGAAAAAAGCAAGAAAATGGTTTACCAAAGCTGAACAAAATTTTGGGATAGATTACGATCACAAGGAAAATGAATTTTCAGATTTTGACGTTCAAAAATTAATTCCTCACCAAATTTCTGATAACACCCCAGCCGTGACGGTTGCCGATGTTAATAAAGATGGTAAAGAAGATATCATTTTTGGAGCTTCACGGTTTAAGCCGGGCATTATATATATTCAGGAGGAGGAGCAATTTAAAAAAATTAAACCTGAAAGTATTGCTCTGGATTCTATTCTTGAGGATACGAGAGTTGCTGTTTTAGATATTAATAAAGATGGTAAAAATGATATTATTTTTACCTCGGGAGGAGGGGAAGCAATAGGAAATAGTCCTCAACTTCTGGACAGAATGTATTTGGGGCAGGGGGATGTAACTTTCTCCAAGGATCAAGCCTTTCCCAAAATGTTTAGTAATTCTTCAGTAATAAAAGTTGCAGATTATGATAATGATGGTTATCCCGATGTATTCATAGGATCTGATGCTGTTAATTATAATTATGGTGCTACTCCACAATCGCATTTACTGCACAATGAGAAGGGAAGGTATAAGATTGTAGAGGAAAAATTGTTTTCAGGTTTGGGAATGGTTACAGATGCAGTTTGGGAGGACTTTGACCAGGATGGAGACCTGGATCTTATTGTGGTAGGGGAGTGGATGACTCCTAAATTTATTGAAAATGACAAAGGTAAGTTTAGAGAGGTGACAGAGCATTTACTTGAAAATCCTTTAAATGGTTTATGGCAAAGCATTGAACCTTTTGATGTTGATGGAGATGGAGATACAGATTACCTTTTGGGCAATTGGGGATTGAATTCCAAATTCAAGGCATCTCCTGAAAATCCCTTGGTAATGTATTATGCCGATTTTGATGAAAATGGTTTAACTGAAACTTTACTTGCCCAGGAAAAAGATGGCAAGTATTACCTTCACTATGGATTGGATGAACTTGTTTCTCAACTTACCTTCCTGAAGAAGAAATTTCCAGCTTATAAGGATTTTGCAGGTAAGACCGTTAGTGAAGTTATGGGAGCTGAAAATTTAGCAAAAGCTCAGAAAATGGAGGTACATCAATTAGCTACAGGTTATTTGGAGAATAGATCGGGAAAGTATACATTTAAATCTTTGCCTGGCGATCTTCAGGTTGCACCGGTAAAAACTTTTTTAAAATATGATTTTAATGGAGACGGGGAGGAGGAAGTTCTCATTGGAGGAAATTATTTTGGGGTAACCCCGTATCACGGCAAATTTGGCGCTATGGCAGGTGCTATTATAAAAAAGGGTGGTAAAATGTTGAATTCTAAGGAAATTGGTCTTAATTTTACCCAAAAAGCAGTAAAGGATTTTTCTGTTATCAATATCAGGAATAGACCTTATTTACTAGTGACTTTTAACAATGCACCTGTAGAACTATATACTCTTAATTTATGATACTTCAAAGAGCCTTACTATTGTTTTTGACAGTAGCTTTATTGAGTTCCTGTCAAAAAAAAATTGAGCCTATCCAAATACATGCAGATGCTATTCACAAAGCAAATGATGATATTACTAGGGTAATGGTTCATGATATTTTTTCACCACCTGTGGCGAGCCGTATATATTCATATTCAAATATAGCAGCCTATGAGGTAATGGCACAATTCAATGAAGATTATAATTCCCTGGCAGGACAGGTAACAGATTTAGAGCCTGTTCCAGCACCCTCCTCTAAAAATATACATCCTGAAATAGCTTCTCTCGTAGCATTTTATGCAATCGGGAAAAAGCTTATTTTCTCTGAAGAAAAACTCCTTACAAGCAGGGATAGTCTTTTTAATTCCTGGAAAGATAAAGATCCCGAAACATTTAAAGCTTCTGAAGAATATGGTTTAGAAGTAGCTGCCCACATAGAAGCATGGATGAGAAAGGATAATTATTCTGAAACCCGCACAATGCCGAAATTTTCAGTTTATACAGAAGAGGAAAGTAGGTGGCAACCAACTCCTCCCTCTTATATGGACGGTATAGAACCTCATTGGAGCAAAATTAGGCCTTTTGTCATTAAATCAGATCAATTTAAACCTATTCCTCCTCCTGCCTTTTCTTTAGAACCCGGAAGTCAGTTCTATACAGAATTAATGGAAGTATATGATCTTAGAAAAAAAATGGAAGTTGAAGGCGATGATAGTGAAATGGTTCAAATGGCAAAATTTTGGGATTGTAATCCTTATGTTTCGGTTTTAAAGGGGCATTTAATGTTTGCTACGAAAAAAATTACACCTGGAGGACATTGGATGGGAATAGCAAAAATTGCCAGTAAAAAGTCGGGTGCAGATTTCAACAAATCGGTCTACGCATATACAAAAACAGCTATTGCTCTTGCTGATGGTTTTATAAGCTGCTGGGATGAAAAATATAGAAGTAACCTGGTACGGCCCGAAACACTTATTAATAAATATATTGACGAAAACTGGACTTCTGTTCTTCAAACTCCTCCTTTTCCAGAATATACAAGCGGGCATTCAGTTGTTTCAGGTGCTGCGGCTACAGTCTTAACGGAAATTTATGGTCCCGATTTTAAATTTGAGGATGATACCGAAGTAGCTTTTGGCCTTCCAGTAAGGTCTTTTAGATCTTTTCAACATGCTTCCGAAGAGGCGGCTAATAGTAGACTTTACGGTGGAATTCATTATCGCTCTGCGATCGAAATTGGTCTTGATCAGGGAAAAGACCTTGGTAATTTCGTGGTTTCCAAGCTTCAAATGGTAAAAAAGCCTGCAGTGCCTGTAGCTAGCAATTAAAAAAATTATGAAAAAAGGATTTTTAATGATGCTAATGGCTCTTTTGTCATTAATTGTCTGGTACCTTTTTATAAAGGAATATGATTATAAATTTGAATTTAAAGCCAATTCGGGAGCTGCATCTGCATATCAGGAAATTAAAAGTTTTGAAAAACTGGATTTTATGAATGGAGATGAAGTTATAAATATTGATACCGCTTTTTCAAATTTCCAGCTTCTTCAAAAAATTAATTCTGGGGATACTTCCATATTAATGGAATGGAATTTTAAGTATGAGAATGATTCCCTCACTCATATTGAAGTTAATACAGTGGATCACAATAATAAGCTGCAAAATCGGATCTCAATTTTAAATCCTTTTCAAAAAAGTAAATATGTAACCGATTTAGCCAAAAAATTTACTGGAATTAAACAAATTCTTGATCAGAAACAGGAGGCCTATATAGTAAAAACACAAGGAGGAATAGAAAAATCTCCCGGCTTTAATTGTATTTGTACCTCATCCATTAATATTCCTGTAGAACAAAAAGCTCTTGAAATGATGTCGACAATAGAGGTTATTGAGGAGTATTTCGTTGAGTATAATCTAACCTTAAAGGGCTACCCATTTCTTAAAGTTACCAATTGGGATATCCCAGGGGAAACTATTGCATTTGATTTTTGTTTTCCAGTAGATATTTCCAACAATTTAAAAGAAACCCATTTGGTCAAAATTAAATCTTATCCCCCTCTTCCTTCTCTTAAAGCCGATTTTAGAGGTAATTACCGTCAATCTCATTTGGCCTGGTATGAACTGCTGGAAAAAGGGAAGCGGGAAAATCTGAAACTTGAACCCAAACCGCTGGAAGTTTTTTTTAATAACCCTCGAATGGGGGAAACTTCTATTTCCTGGAAAGCTGAAATTTTTATGCCTTTAAATAGATAAAAATTAAGTTGACTTGATAAAAAAAGGGAAACTCACTGAGTTTCCCTTTTTTTAATTCTAAATTTTAACATTTAAGAATTTTTTCTTCTAAAATTAGACCTGTCAAATTCCCTTCTTTCATAAAAAGAATCATCATCTTTATAATTTCTATCACGGTTTCTTTCATTGTCATAGGAACCACTGTTGCGGCTTAAAGAATCATTATCACCTCTTGTGCCTATAGTTCCTCCTTCACGTTTATCGCTTCCTCTTAAGCCAAGGGAATCATTGTCTCTACTATCCATTTCTGAACCTCTTCTTATAGAATCATCGTCTGATCTTCGATTGGCTGACGTAGAAAAATTGTTGTCCTTATCCCGCTTACGGTCATCATCTACAAAAGAAGATTTATCACCGCGCAACAGGGTACCGGTTCCTCTACTGTCGCTATTGTCATTATCTCTCCGGTTCTTTCCGGTAAGGGTTTCGTTATCATTGTCCCTGTCTCTCCTGTTTGAATCAGAAAAAATAGAATCATTACCTCTTGTGTCGTAATCAGGATTATTTCTTCCTGTACCGGTGGTAGATCCTATTCCGGAATTATCGCGATAGTTTGTATCACGATCATATGATTCCAGAACTACAACTTCATAATCCCGGTTCACATTTGCACCTTTTTCAATTCTTTTAGTTTCGGCAAAAGTTCTGTGATTGATCCTGTCGGTATAGACGTAATTATCATCGTCATTCAAATTTACCAGACCGACCGGAATGATAATATGATTTTCTCCATCTTTATTAATAAATTCATGAACATCAGAATCTGCCGGCTGACCGTAAGGATCATGGTTGGCTTAAATATTTTATTTATCTAATACAACATCAAGATAAACGACTCTTTCTGTGTTCTTGTTTACCAATAAATTATCTACTTTTCCAATTACTCTATTATCAGAATCTTTTACCTTCCAGCCTCTTACATCTGGATCGTCACTTGCTACCTTGTAATCTGATAGCTCGTTTAAATAGAATAGATGTTTATTATTCATTCTATTCTTATTATAATCATCATTTTTATTATAATCTGCCATAATTTTAATTTTTATTAATTAGCTCATTTTTTGTAAAACATCTCCTGCTTCCTTATAAAAACTATTCACCGCATCCTTTTGGTCAAGGGTAGGGACTGCAGGTTGAATTTTTTCAACTGCTGTTTTCACTTCCTGCACATCACTTGACATATCAGGGAATTTTTCTTTTTGAATTGTTTCTAAAGCATTTGCAATTTTAGTACCTGCACTTTTAATTTTATCAGCATGTTTAAGCGACATGGGGTCTTTTGTAACCATCTCGGCAGCTTGTCTAACTTGCTGCATATCTGCTTCAATATTTACATTAAATTGATTGGCTTTAGATTGTACGGCATTCATTAATTGAATAAGTGCATTATTAGTGTATTCGTGATCTATTCCCATTTTAGACTGGTCCCCAATATAGGAAAGGTACTGAGAAGTGGTATCTCCTGCAGTATTAGCATATTGGGCTGTTTCTACTTCTTCCTCCTCCAATGCATCATTTTCCATTACCTGCTCGTCATAAGTTTCCTCAACATCTATTTCGTCATCGCCACCTGCGAACAGGAAATATAATATTGCCAGAATAATCAAGGCGGCAATAATCCAGGGCCATATTGGTTTTTTCTTTTCTACTTTAATTTCTGCCATAATTTAATTTTTTGGTTAGTAAATTTTTAATTAACTCTATATCTAATTTAAGAATAGACTTCCCGTATTTTATTAATGTTAATGTAAACTATTGTTAATTATGCATTAAATAGGAACATATCTTAAAATATCCTTAAAATTTAATGCCAAACATTTTGTTTTGCTGCTAATAATAGAAATAACACATTTTTCCCATAAAAAAAGAGCGGAAACAACCGCTCTTTTAAATCTATTATGGGTAATTTATTACTCGATTTCTATTTCATGCTTAAAAGATCAAGCAGGCGACTCCAGGCTTTATCGTGAGCTGCCTTATTAGCAGGAGATGCATCTTTTTGGTGACCACTTCTCATAAAAGCATGTCCCGCGCCTTCATAAATTTCGTATTCAAATTTATTATTTGCTGCTCTCATTATATCTGCTGTTTTTTCTATGGTTGCATTTACCCTGTTATCGTCACCACCATAATATCCATAAACAGGTGTTGAAATTCTTTCTAAAGCTTCAGCATCATCAGGTGCGGTGCCATAGAAAACATGGGCAGAAGTAATATCCTGGTTGTTGGTAGCATAACGAAAAGTTTGAGAACCGCCCCAGCAAAATCCCATGACAGCTACTTCCCCTGATGAAGCCGGATCATTTTTAATGTACCTATAAGCAGCATCCAAATCTGCAGTTACCTGCCCGGGGTCCAAAGCATATATCGCATCCCTTGCAGCATCTGAATTAGCAAAATCTGTAGTTCGCTTCTTCCCCTGGGTATTTGAAATAAGATCTGGAGCAATAACCAGATATCCTTCTCCAGCAAGTTTATCAGCAAATAGGCGGGCCCAATCATTAAGTCCACGGTTTTCGTGAATAACAATTACCGATTTTGCCGGTTGGTCAGTTTCCGGATAAACTACAAATGCCTGAAATTCTCTGTTACCCTGTTTTAATGTTACCCATTCCTGATGCCTGGGAGAATCTGATAATTCCTCAGCTTCAGTTTTTGTAGGGGAACCTGAAATTTCCAGCGGTTCCAAATTCTGTGCAGATTTCTGCTCAATTTTACTTCCGCAGGAAGTAACAATTATTACGGCAAGTGCACTAAAAACGTTTTTCAAAATAATTTTCATTTTTGGAAATTTTGAGTTACTAACGAAATGTTCCCGAAGGAAAAACTACCAGGCTTTCATGCCCATTCTTTCCAACAGCCGCCACACCAAATAAGAAATTATCTATAACAATACCTTCCAATGTAAATTCATTAACATCTCCAACAAATCGTGAATGTTGCCATACGGGAGATGTGGTGTCTCTCCAGTAAATTTTATAACCTGCAATATCTCCCTGTACTTTTTCCCAGCGTAACTTAGTAGAAGGCTCTACAATACCACCAATTTCTACTTTATTAGGTGAGGGTGGCGCCCAGGCCAAACTTGCCAGGTTAATTGCATTAACAGCAGTCAGTTTTTCGGCATAATCAAAGTTTACGTGTTCCACTACATCTCCATAATTAATTCCATTTTCTGTTCGTATGTCCTGGTGTTGCTGGGTATAATTTTCATGAGCTTCCATAATACGTATAGCAGGATAACCAAGATCGTTAAAAGGCCTGTGGTGGCCACCTCGCCCAAATCTATCCAATCTATAGATCAACATGGGATTCATTTCGGGCATATAAGTTTCGGTAGTTTTATGAACATATCTTGCCAGTTGTCTTGAATTACCATCAACTTCGCCTCCGTAGAATCTTCTCATATTTCTTTCCTGCTCAGTTTCCGTAGGAGGGACGGGTTCAGAAAATATTCTGAAACTTCTGTTGTCAATCACTCCATCAACACCTTCAATGTTCCCAATCATATCGTTATTGAAAACACCAATGATATCCCAGTTATTTTTCTTTGCATACTCGGCAAATCCTTTACCTCCAAAAAGGCCTTGTTCCTCTCCGGAAAGGCCAACATACACTATACTGTTTTCAAACTGGTAATTGGATAACACCCTTGCAGCTTCAATAGTACCTGCCATTCCACTGGCGTTATCATTAGCCCCCGGAGCATCTGTAGTAAAATCCATTGTATTGCTGGCTCTGGAATCAATATCTCCACTCATTATAATGTATCGGTTAGGATATTTAGTTCCTTTTTGAACAGCAATAACATTAACAATCCAGGCATCTTTAGGAATTCTGTTTCCATCTTCTTTTGTAACGAAATCTTTTTGGTAAAATACATTCAAACAATTTTTACAGTCGTTGGAAATTTTATCAAATTCACTTTTTATCCACCTCCTTGCTGCTCCAATACCACGGGTATTGGAAACGGTATCACTAAAAGTATTACGGGTACCAAAATTGGCTAAAGTTCTAATGTCTTTCTCAATTCTATCGGCCGATACTTTATCGATGATTTCATAGATACGGGGATCTGTTTGTTGAGAAAAAGTGGAAAACGTAAAGAGGAAAAACAGTAAAGAAAAACAGGAAAGCAAATTATTTATTTTCATTATTCAGCTATTTTATTAGGATTACAATTTAGTCAATCTTTACTTAAACTGAAATGGTTTTTAAAAACAAAAAACCTCCGGAACACCGGAGGTTTGATTTTTACAAATTGCGATTAGATTAGCTCGCTTTCATATCATGTAAATCAGCTTTCGCTTCATTGATTTTTTCGTCAGTTTTAGATCGGCTTATAGTAGCTTTAGATCTTGACTTAACAGCTTCTACTTTATGGTTAAGATTATCTGCAAATTCATTCAATTTGTTCTTTGCGTCTCTTAAGTAGTTATCACTGGTTTCAGAAATTTGTCTTCTGGTATCAGCACCTTTTTTAGGTGCAAATAATAAACCAGCAGCAACACCTGCAGCCGCTCCAGATAATAGTCCTATTAATAATTTTCCTGCTTTCATAAATTTAAATTTAATTGTAAGGTTGTACAAATTTTTAAAGCTGTAAAGATAATTTATAGAGAGCTTTTAGCCGATTTTCTATAGTTAAGATTGATATAATTTTCAAGCTTAATTGCTAAGAATTTAACACTAAAAAAAGAGATTATTCAGCCTTTTCTGTCTTTGCTGCTTTTATAAAATCATTAAGAAGACCTCGCACTTTTTGAGTATTATGAATAAAATAGTTTGCTGCTGTTTTTTTAAGACCAACTTTAACGGTGACGGCAGTATCTGGTAACTCTTTGAATAAAAATTCATCTGTCCAGTCATCTCCAATGGCAAAAATAAAGTCATACTCTTTTTTGATGAGCAACTTATTTGCCGCTTTCCCTTTATTTACTCCACTGCTTTTTATTTCAAGAACTTTATTACCTTCAAGAACACTTAGGCCGTGATTGGAACATAATTCTTTTAATACATTAGATAATTCATTAGCCCTTATCTCTCCAAGATCGGGATCGGCTTTTCTAAAATGCCAGGCTAGGGAATAGGTTTTTTCTTCTATAAAGGTTCCGGGAGTACGGTCACAAAATGTTTCGATCACTGGCCTAACTGCCTCCATCCAATTATTTTGCACCTTTTCATTAAGTCGCCATTTTTTACCGGTTTTTCGCGTCCATACCCCATGTTCTGCAATAAGCTCCACGGGTACCGATTTCCACCAGGTGCCTAAAGTATTTTTATCTCTTCCGCTAATTAGAACTACTTGTGTATTTTCACATTCATTAAGTTCTCTTATAAGTTCCAGCAGAGATTCGTCGGGTTTGGCATTTTCAGGTTTGTCTACAAAATCTACCAGAGTCCCATCGTAATCAATAAAGAAAATCCTGTTTTTAGCTTTTTTAAATCGATTTAAAATGTAGTCATAAGTTTCCCCTGTTACCTGTTTCGCCTTGAATGCAGGAGTATTGTCTTTTGTTTTTTCTAGTGCTTTCATAAAATCGTTTGCCCATTTTTCGACGCTATATCGCTTTAACCGCGTTTGAAGTACATTAATTCGTCTTTTTTGTTCTTCTTCAGGCATTACTATTGCCTGTTTGATAGCATCTGCTATTTGTTCAAAATTATTTGGATTAATTAATATTGCTTCACTCATTTCCTGAGAGGCACCTGCCATTTCACTCAATATGAGTACTCCCGTTTGATCTGTCCTCGTAGCTATATATTCTTTGGCTACAAGATTCATCCCGTCCCGAATGGGTGTGATAAGTGCTATATTGCAGGAAGTATATAGATCAATAAGGTTTTCAAAAGGCATAGAACGATAAAAGTACCAGATTGGGATCCAGTTTATAGTGGCAAATTTTCCATTTATCCTTCCCACCAGTTCATCAATTTCTTTTTTCAACAGCTGGTACTGTGGAACATTAGAGCGGGAGGGCACTGCCAACATCACAAGCCTTATTTTTTCAATGTATTCCGGATATTTTTCCAGGAAATATTCAAATGCTCTTATTCTATGAGCAATTCCTTTTGTATAATCCAGCCTATCTATACTTAATATCAATTTTGATTCAGGTGAAGATCTGGTATGAAGATTTAGTCTGTTTTGAAGATCAGAATGGTTTTGGTCATGATTAACGGAATTTTGTCTTGCAGCTTCTTCAAATTTGTCATAATCTATTCCCATTGGGAAGGAATCCACTTTAACTATTCTATCGGAAAGTGATATCTCATTAAACTCCACCTGGTGCCTTAAAATTCTACTTACAGAACTTATGAAATGTCTTTCATAATCATATGTATGAAATCCTATAAGATCTGCACCCAGCATCCCTTTTAGAATTTCGTCCCGCCAGGGAAGAGTCCTGAAAACTTCATAGGAAGGGAAGGGGATATGGTTAAAAAATCCTATGTGCGCATCTGGAGCCTTTTCCCTAATCATATTGGGAACCAGCAAAAGCTGGTAATCATGGACCCATATTAAATCTCCTTCTTTGTAATTTTCTAAAACAACATCGGCATATTTTTGATTCACCTTTTTATAAATTGACCATTGATCGGCATCCCAATGGGTATATTCCATAAAATAGTGGAATAATGGCCATATACTTCGGTTACTAAAGCCATAATAAAATCCGGCAATTTCTTCTTCAGTAAAATTAACAGCTATGCAAGCTTCCTTTCTAGCCTCCTTCTTAACTTTCTCTAAAGCTCCTTTTGGAATTTCTTCCGCCGTTAACCCGCTCCACCCAATCCAGACGCTGTCGCCATCACGATGGAAAGATTTTAACCCTGTAGCAAGTCCTCCCACACTGGGAGACACTAATAATTCTCCATTTTCAAAACTTATTTGCAGGGGTAATCTATTAGATAATATGATGGTTTTGCTCATAATTAATATTAATCTTTTGCTGTCGATATGTTATTTCATAATTTACCGAAATTGTAGTTACTTTGCCCATATTTTAAAAGAACTTTAAGACTTAATGAAAAACCTAGATTACGGAATCATTGGAAACTGCAAGAGTGCTGCACTGGTTTCCAGTAAAGGTTCTATCGACTGGTGTTGTCTTCCCCATTTTGACTCCGCCGGAATATTTGCAAAATTACTTGACGAAACTAAAGGCGGTAGTTTTGCCGTAGAAGTTTCAGAAGATTATAAAATCTTCCAGGAATATTTATGGAAAACCAATATAATAAGAACAGTATATAATAATGGTGAAAATGAATTTGAGCTAATTGATTTTATGCCTCGCTACCAAAGAGAGGATGGTACGTATTATTCTCCACCAGATATTATACGATTTATAAGACTAGTAAAGGGAGCTCCAACTTTCAGAATTATGTATGATCCCCGCCTGGATTTTGCACGCGAGAAAACCTACAATGAGAATAAAGGAGATTATATAAAAAGCTTTACCAAAGAAGGAAAATATGACTCCTTATATTTATATTCCAGTTTAGATCTTGATAAAGTTATCAATCAGGAGGAATTCACTTTAGAAGGAAACGCTTACTTTTTATTAGGTTATCACGAGAAATTAATTACTCAAAATTTAGATCGTGCTTACCTAAAGTTCCAGAGGACAAAAACTTACTGGATGAACTGGAGCGAGAAGACCACATCTTATAAATACTATAACGAGGAGATTCTACGTAGTGCCTTGGTTTTAAAAGCGCTTTCCTATGAAAAATCGGGAGCTGTACTTGCGGCTGCAACAACGTCTTTACCTGAAACTGTTGGAGAAGAAAGAAACTGGGATTACCGGTTCTGCTGGATTCGTGATGCTTCTATGGTGATAAAAGTAATGGCGGGTCTTGGTCATACAAAATCTGCTCAGGATTTCCTTCAGTTTATAATAAATCTTATACCTCATAAGGATGAAAAGATCCAGATAATGTATGGGATCAATGGAGAAAAAGATCTTACAGAACATATCCTGACGCACCTGGACGGTTATATGGGCTCAAAACCTGTGAGAATAGGTAATGCTGCCTACATCCAGAAACAGAACGATATCTACGGAATTTTGATGGAGGTAATCTATCAGCAATTTATTCAGTTCGAAACTTCACTTGAAAATAGTGAGGAACTTTGGACAATTACACGTGGAATTGTGAAAATTGTGGAAGCTCATTGGCAACAACCCGATAAAGGAATTTGGGAGTTAAGGACAGAAGACAGGCATTTTGTGTTCTCTAAACTTTTATGCTGGGTAGCAATAGACAGGGCTATTAAAATTGGTGAGATCCTTAGAAAAGGAATTAACGATGAAAAGTGGAAAGCTCTTCGCCAGGAGATTTATGAGGATATTTATAAGAACGGCTGGAATGAGGAAGTAGGAGCTTACACCCAATCCTATGGTTCTAAAGATCTTGATGCATCAACGTTACTAATGGAACAGTACGGATTTATTAGGGCAAGAGATCCACGTTTCATAAGTACAGTAAAAGCTACAGAAGCGCAATTGTGCCAGGATGGGCTATTATACCGTTATAAAAATCAGGATGATTTTGGTACTCCAAGTTCTTCCTTTACAATTTGTACCTTCTGGTTCATCGACAGCCTCTACAAAATTGGAGAAAGAGAAAATGCAGAAGAAATGTTTAAACAACTCCTTTCTTATAGCAACCATTTAGGTCTTTTTAGTGAGGATATAGATTTTAAGACGAAGAGATTATTAGGGAATTTTCCCCAGGCATATTCACATCTTGCCTTAATTGAAACTGCTGCAAATTTCTCCAGCGCTTTCATTTCTGAAGAAGTGCTAGTTAACCAGATTTAAGTATTTTCCGGATCGGGCCTGTTGATCGAGATCCTCGTTTTTGGCAGGCTCTCCGGATAATTTTCCTTCAGAAATACTAAAAGTTTTTCTCTTATATAAACTCTCAGGTCCCAGGCTGTACCAGAATTTACTGCACTTACCAGTGCTCTTACTTCTACAGTATTTTCAGTGGTATTGGTTACCTGCAATACATTTACCTTTCCATCCCAAAGGGATGTTCCTTCAAGCAATCTTGTAAGCTCGTCACGTAATGCATCAAAGGGAACATCATAATCGGTATAAATAAAAACTGTCCCTAAAATTTCAGCAGAGGTTCTGGTCCAGTTTTGAAAAGTTTCTTCAATAAAATATGTAGAAGGAACTACTAACCTCCGCTGGTCCCATATTTTTACCACTACATATGTCAAATTAATCTCTTCAATTTTTCCCCATTCACCTTCCACTATTACAACATCATCTAAACGAATAGGCTGTGTTAATGCTATTTGTATTCCGGCAAGTAAAGTTCCAATTGCTTTTTGAGCCGAAAATCCGATGATAATTCCTGCAACTCCTGCAGAGGTTAGCAAACTCACACCTATAGATCTTATACTATCAAAGCTCATTAAAGCAATACCCAAAGCAAGAACTACGATAATGAAAATAACAATATTCTCAAGGATCATAAATTGAGTGTAGATCTTCCGTGCATGTAAATTATCGGTCGAGGAAACGTCATATTTTGAAAGCATACGCTTTTTTATCACTTTAAGAACAATAATTACAAACCAGGTAACACTTAAAATAATTCCTATAGTACTTATACTTCCCAGAATTGTATACGTATAGTCAAATATGAATAGGCGGCCAAGGATGGCAATTTTTATTATTATAGATGTGAGAAAAATAATAAGAGGAATCATTATCCTGTTTGCAAAATTTACAGGAAGAATATTTTTGGGGTTCTTTCCTATTTTCTTCAGGATGAAGAATATTAAGCAAAAGGAAGCTAAAAGAATAGCCGTTCCAATTGCAAGAAAATTTAAAATGTCTGAAGTCAAAGAAGTCATTGTAATCAAATAAGGATAAAACTACTAAAACAATATAACCTAAGTCTTAATTCTTTGCAAATTGAGTAAGATATAGGGTAAAAAAAAGCCGCTCGATTGAGCGGCTTCCATTTAATTTGGGAATTCTCTATAAATTATAAGCGTTGTCTGAAATCAATTTTTCTGCTATGGTTTTCCTTAGCTCAACAACATTCGGCTGATTTTGATATTTGGTAAAACGTTTAAGCCCCATCAACATCATTCTTTGTTCATCCCCTTCAGAAAAAGAAACAATTCCCTCTTTTGCATTTTTATTAACCAAATCTATGGCGTGATATAAATACAATTTAGACATCGCAATTTGTACCTTTTGAGAGTCATGTCCATATCGGTTAACATTCTTCTCAGTTCTTAAAATTGCAGATTCGGCCATATAAATTTCAATTAGAATATCTGCCGAAGCCAATAATAATTGCTGATGTTCTTCCAATACAGGACCAAATTTTTGAACGGCACTACCTGCTACCATAAGGAAAACCTTTTTTAAATTTTTCAGGATCTCCTTTTCTTCAGCAAACAATTCATTATAATCGGGTTTGTCAAAAGAAGGAATTCCAGTAAGTTCATCGGCTACTTTTTGTGCAGGATTTAATAGGTCCACGTGACCTTTCATTGCTTTTTTAATAAGCATACCTACAGAAAGCATCCTGTTGATCTCGTTGGTACCTTCATAGATCCTGGCAATACGGGCATCTCTCCAGGCAGATTCCATGGGAGCATCTGCTGAAAAGCCCATACCTCCAAATATCTGGATTCCTTCATCTGTACAATTCTGAAGGTCTTCTGAAACCGCCACTTTTAATAAAGAACATTCTATAGCATATTCTTCAACTCCCTTTAATTCTGCTTCCTGATGAGAAGCGCCTTCCTGCTGGCGAATTGCTATTCGATCCTCAATATCTTTCGCTGCACGGTAAGATGCAGCTTCTCCTGCATATAATGAAGTTGCCATCTCGGCCAATTTCATTTGTATGGCCCCAAACTGCGAAATAGGAGTATTAAATTGTACCCTATCATTCGCATACTTCACCGAACCATCTATTACTCTTCTTTGTGCATCAAGACAGGCACCTGCCAATTTAATACGTCCCACGTTAAGAGCATTCATTGCTATTTTAAATCCGGCTCCACGTTCTGAAAGCATATTTTCCACAGGAACTTTGGTTTCATTAAAGAAAACCTGTCGGGTAGAGGAGGAGTGGATCCCGAGTTTCTTTTCTTCTTCGCCCAGTGAAATTCCGTTTGGATTCTCCGAATCGTATTCTACAATAAATCCAGTAATGTTCTTATCATCTTCAATACGGGCAAAGACGATCATCATGTTCAACATCATCTCGTTCATCCACTCTTCTCGATCAGGATTGATCCCAACCGGTTGATTGACTAGATCGAGTGAAACTCCAGAGTCTCGAATATCCTCGACGAAGTTTGCGAGTTCTACAAATGACCGACCCAATCTATCCAGTTCTGAAGCTGCGATGACATCGAACTCGTCCAACCTCGAACGCAAGTCCATGAATTGTTCTCGGGACGTGGAACTCCCGGAACGAACGTCGGCGAACCATTCTATGTCCTGGTCGTCATAAGCTTCCAGAATGGCCGTTCGCTGTCGATTCGCATCTTGTTTG
>CAZXEY010000004.1:0-1642 GCA_964639695.1 uncultured Antarcticibacterium sp.
TGATCACAGCATTGGCTACAGTGATATTTTGTTCTACAGTTACAGAAGCTGTATCGGCACATCCGTTAGCACCGGTAATAGTTACAGAGTAAGATCCCGGTTCAGTTACAGTGATAGAAGAATCGGTAGATCCATTGCTCCACAGGTAAGTAAACTCACCATCGGCAGTAGAAGTCGAAGCATCAAGGGTTACAGATGTAGTAGCACAAGTAAGCACTTCGTTTCCTGTGATCACAGCGTTAGCTTCAGCTATATTTTGCTCTACAGTTACAGAGGCAGTGCTGGTACATCCATTTGCACCTGTTACGGTTACTGTAAACGTTCCTGCAGTTGAAACCTGTAAGGCAGCTTGAGTTCCCACAACATTGTTTCCATTAGACCAGGAATAGCTCACTCCACCTGAAGCAGTTAAGGTTGTATTGGGAACGTTACAGCTTAAAGAAAGACCATTATTAGTAGTAATTGCAGCAGTTGGAGCTGTATTGTCTAATGTAGTTGTTACAGAAGCAGTGCTGGTACATCCATTTGCACCTGTAACGGTTACGGTAAAAGTTCCTGCAGTGGAAACCTGTAAGGCAGCTTGAGTTCCTACATTAGTGTTTCCATCAGACCAGGAATAGCTCACTCCACCTGAAGCAGTTAAGGTTGTATTTGGTACATTACAGCTTAAAGCAAGTCCGTTATTATTGGTAATTACAGCAGTTGGAGCTGTGTTGTCTAAGGTAGTTGTAACAGAAGCAGTGCTGGTACATCCATTTGCACCTGTAACGGTTACAGTAAAAGTTCCTGCAGTGGAAACCTGTAAGGCAGCTTGAGTTCCCACAATAGTGTTTCCATCAGACCAGGAATAGCTTACTCCACCTGAAGCAGTTAAGGTTGTATTTGTTATGTTACAGCTTAAAGCAAGACCATTATTATTAGCAATTGCAGCAGTTGGAGCTGTGTTGTCTAAAGTAGTAGTTACAGAAGCTGTGCTAGAACATCCATTAGAGTCTGTTACTGTTAATGTATAGGTGCCAGATGCACTTACAGTTGCAGTAGCTGTATTAGCTCCACTATCAATTACACCGTCAGTAGTTTGCCATAGATAACTAATAGTTCCATTACCTGTAGAAGAACTACCATCCAAAACAGTGGTTGTATTTGAACAGCTTAGATCCTGACCACCGATAATCTTTGCTGCGGTGGGAGTAGTTTTTGAAACTAAAAGTGTGTAAGAACTTGAAAGATTTTGACTATCGGTAACAACCAATTTTGTAGTTATGCTTGTTTGAGAGAAAGAAAAGGAAGGATTTTTTGTGGTAGCGTCTATTACACCATCATTTTGAAAATCCCACTTATAAGTATATGGAGGTATACCTCCAGATGTAGTTGAGTTATAATTTACAGTTGCTACATTATTTTCATTGGTACAAATGGTATAATCGAATTCAACTGCCAGAGGAGCAGCGATTATAGTATTTACAGGAAATTCGCATTGAGATTTATTAAAAGTGTTACAGTCGTAGCTGGATAATTCGGTTGATGACCCCCCAGTTCTCCACACTACAAGGTTATTTTTTAAGAAAAGTTCTTGTCCACAGGTCCACTGAAACGGGCCAAATAATTCTATTTGGTTATTAGCAGAGTTTCCCGAAACATT
>CAZXEY010000004.1:1652-31577 GCA_964639695.1 uncultured Antarcticibacterium sp.
ATTACCAATAAATTTATTAATTGCTATTACCTGCCCGTCAATTACAAGATCAGCGAAAAATCGAGTATTGTTAACAGTATTATTAGCATTGGAAGAGTAATTTAAAAGAACATATGCCTCCTTAACAGTTCCTATTTGACAGGTAGTGTTAGTTAATGGTGTTCCATAACTATCTACAAGACTAATAAAAACATTATTTAACGAGAAATTGTTGGAATTACATGTCCATCCTGCACAAGTTCTAAGATCGGGCTTATCTGCCGTAAACTGTGTTGAAGTTAACTGGGCATAAGAGCTTCCCAGAGAAAAGATTGTGACCAAAAATGCGAGAGTAGTTTTCCAAATCATAGTTTACATTTTTGAATTATACTTATTCAATTTTTTAAACAATTTATTTACTGAAATTCTTATTTCAGGTTTATATATTTATGTAAAAAGATGACTAATAGGGTTATCATCATCTAATTGTTTTCGTGTGGAAAACAACCTAATTAATACGGAAGATTTTTTGAGGATCTAGGTTAAATCGATTTGGGGACCAATTTATTTGTATTAATTACGAGGTAAAGATTATTATAAATGATTGTTAAAAAAAGAATTCTTTTAATTTTTAGATATAATGCTAATTTATCTCTATGAAATACACACTTTGCATAAAAATCAATAAGGGATTTCCCCCATTTTTTGAAAAAATTCTGTGGTACCTTCGCTGTTTTAGTATAAATTCCTATGGGTATTTTCCTTTATTTCTACCAGGATTTTAACATTCAGGGGAGTATAATTTAAATCCTGTTTTAAGGGCATAATTTGCGTTTAAAAAAGTTTTGGATTTGATACAAACTTTTTTATTTGATATTCCTTCTTCTTTTCAAAACTTGTAAATTGCACCAAAGGGATTATTTATGAATAAAAATTTAGCAGATTACAGAAGGAATTATAACAAAGGAGAATTACTTGAAACGGAAATTCCTGAAAATCCCTTCGTATTATTTCAGGAATGGTTTAACCAGATGGAAGAAATAAAAGATTCCATAGAAGTAAATGCAATGACTGTATCCACCATTCAACCAAACGGTTTTCCCAGAAATAGGGTTGTACTTCTAAAGGAATTCGATGAAGATGGATTTATATTCTACACTAATTATACATCAGATAAGGGCGAAGCTCTTTCCAAAAATCCTGAAATTTGTTTGTCCTTTTTTTGGCATGATCTTGAACGACAGGTAATAATTACGGGTAAGGCAGAAAAAGCATCCGAAGAAAAAGCTATAGAATATTTTAAAACGAGGCCACGGGGAAGCCAGTTAGGAGCGTGGGCATCAAATCAAAGCAGTGAAATTAAGTCTCGGGAGGTACTGGAAAATTGTTTAAAAGAATTGGATGAAAAATTTCAGGATCAGGAAATTCCGAAACCAGATCATTGGGGGGGGTATCTTGTACGGCCTGTAACTATTGAATTTTGGCAGGGCCGGCCAAACAGGCTTCACGACAGGATCTTATTTGTAAATGATAACAACAGTTGGAATATTAAAAGACTAGCACCATAATTATGAAAAGACTAATACTTGTTAGACATGGAAAGTCTTCGTGGAAATATGATGTTGCAGATGAAAAGCGTCCTTTAAAAAAAAGAGGGGTAAGAGATGGTAAATTAATAGCCAATGCGTTCTCCACTTTTGTTACCAATCTTCCGGTGATGTGGTCAAGCCACGCAGTTCGGGCCCATGAAACAGCAAAAATTTTCCAGAAGGAACTGGAGATAGAGGAATTGAAGGTAAAACAGGAGCTTTATACCTTTAACGTGAAGGATCTTCTTGCACAAATTAAAGCCTGCGATGACAACATTTACAACCTCATGGTTTTTGGGCATAATCCCGCAATGACTTCTCTTGTAAATTCTATAGGAGATAAACCATTCGACAATATTCCTACTACTGGATTAACGATTATTGATTTTCAAACTGACTCCTGGAAAAACATTAAAAACGGAAAAACTATACTACATTTATTCCCCAAAAATCTGCGATAAAACGAATGGGTAATCACCAATATATTAATAGAGAATTAAGCTGGCTTCAATTTAATGCAAGGGTTCTTCAGGAGGCTGAAGATGAGACGGTTCCTTTAATAGAAAGGCTCCGTTTTTTAGGAATATTCTCTAATAATCTTGATGAGTTTTTTAAAGTAAGATATGCTACGATAAAACGTATTGATCTTGCCGGAAAAAATGCGAAAAGTGTTTTAGGCGGAATTAAGGCTGGAAAACTTCTTGAGGAGATAACTCAAATTGTTATTGATCAACAATCAGAAAGTCTTCGGGTTCTGGAAAAAATACAGCATCAATTAAGGGAACACGATATTCATTTTATAAACGAGAAGCAGGTTTCTGAGGCACAGCAAATATTTATCAAAAATTATTTTCTTTCTAAGGTTAGTCCTGCATTAGTTACAATAATTTTAAATGATCTTGTAGAAGCCCCGGGATTGAAGGACAGTGCAGCTTACCTGGCAGTAAAAATGGTTATGAAAGAAGATATTCCACAACAAGGAATTTCTAAACTTTTAAACAGGCATGTAAAGGATAAGAAATATGTTCTTATCGAAATTCCACGCAGTATAGACAGATTTGTGGTTTTACCGGAAGAGGATGGAAAGCAGTACATCATATTACTGGATGATCTTATTAGGTTTAACCTAAAAACAATTTTCAACATTTTCGATTATGAGAGTATTACTGCTCATATGATTAAAATTACCCGGGATGCAGAACTTGATATTGATAGTGATTTAAGTAAAAGTTTTATTGAAAAGATCTCAATGAGCGTAAAGGACAGGATCAAAGGAGATCCCGTTCGTTTCGTGTATGATATGAACATTGGGGAGGACACCCTGAGTTTCTTAATGGGTAAAATGGGAATTGATTCTACAGATAGTATTATTCCTGGTGGAAGATATCATAACAGGAGGGATTATATGAATTTTCCAAGCCTGGGCAATGATTCTCTGCTGTTGTACCAACCTATAGAACCGCTACCAATTCCAGGTCTTGTGCTGCAGGGAAGTTTATTGGGAATGATCGCAAAGAAAGATTACCTTTTATATGCTCCTTACCAAACCTTTGCCTATGTGGTGAAATTTTTAAGAGAAGCAGCCTTAGACCCCAAGGTAAGATCTATTAAAATTACAATTTACAGGTTAGCAAAAATTTCTCACATCGCGAGTTCTTTAATAAATGCTGTAAAAAATGGAAAAAAGGTTACAGTTCAAATAGAACTTAGAGCAAGATTCGATGAAGTTGCTAACATTAGGTATGCTGAACAAATGCAACAAGAAGGAGTGAATCTTATATTTGGGGTAACAGGTTTAAAAGTACACTGTAAAACCTGCGTTATTGAAAGAGAGGAAAATGGAAAAATGCACAGATACGGTTTTTTAAGTACCGGAAACTTTAATGAATCTACATCAAGAATTTATACAGATTATACCCTTTTTACCGGAAATCAGGAATTACTGAAGGAATTCAATAAAGTATTTGACTTTTTTGAAATTAACTATAAGGTTAGTAGGTACAAACATTTATTAGTATCTCCCCATTACACCAGAACTGCATTAATAAAATTAATATCTACAGAAATTGATAATGCAAAGAGTGGTAAAAAAGCGGGAATAAAATTAAAATTGAATTCTTTGTCTGATTTTGCATTGATTGATAAACTATATGAGGCAAGTAAAGCGGGGGTGAAGATCCGGTTAATTGTTAGGGGAATTTGTTCCTTAATTCCAGGTGTTCCGGGATTGAGCGAAAATATTGAAGCTATTAGCATTATTGATAAATTCTTAGAGCATCCAAGGGTTTATATTTTTGAGAATGATGGAGATGCCAGGATTTATATTTCTTCAGCAGACTGGATGACTCGTAATATGGATTACAGGGTAGAGGTTTCCTGTCCTGTGTATGATGAGGAAATTAAAACTGAACTTCGGGAAACCTTTGATATAAGCTGGAACGATAACGTAAAAGCAAGAATACATTCTATTAAACAGGATAATGCTTATAGAAAAAACAATAAACCTCCCTTGCGTTCTCAATTTGCTTTATATGAATACTATGAAAAGAAATTAGAAAATTTTAAGGTGTGATCAAACAACGAAAATTTGCAGCAATAGATATAGGATCCAATGCAGTGCGCCTGCTAATTTCTACTATAACAGAACAGGAGGGGAAAGAGCCAATTTTTAAAAAAACATCATTGGTAAGGGTGCCAATACGATTAGGCGCAGATGTTTTTATGACAAAATTAATTTCAGAAGAAAATCAATTGAGAATGGTGGATACCATAAAAGCTTTTCACCTTTTAATGAAATCTCATAGAATTGAAAAATTTAAAGCTTGTGCTACTTCTGCTATGCGGGAAGCAAAAAATGGGCAGGAAGTCGCAAAAGTAATTACAGAAAAAACGGGGATTGAAATCAATATTATTGATGGAAACCACGAAGCTGCTATTATTGCTACAACCGATCTCCATGCTTTAATCCAGGGCGATAAAACTTACTTGTATGTGGACGTAGGTGGTGGTAGTACAGAATTTACTCTTTATTCTAAAGGAAAAACCGTTGCTTCCCAATCCTTCAAACTAGGAACTGTTCGATTACTAAAAAATATGGTGGATGATGATCTTTGGGAAGAAGTTGAGCTTTGGATAAAAGAACAGACAAAAGATTATAATAAAATAGACTTAATAGGATCTGGAGGAAATATCAATAATATTTTTAAGAGTAGTGGTAAATCTATAGGAAAACCTTTAAGCTATTTATACTTAAGTTCTTATTACCAGTTATTGAACTCCTTTACCTATGAGGAAAGAATTACAGAATTAAATCTAAATGCCGATAGGGCAGACGTTATTATTCCGGCGACCAGAATATATCTTTCAGCAATGAAATGGACTAAGGCAAGGAGAATTTATGTTCCTAAAATTGGATTGGCAGATGGTATAATTAAATCTCTGTACCAGGAAAGTTTGGAGCTGCAAAACTAAAACTAACCGTGAATACTTTCTTTTTTACCAAGGTCTTTCATTACTTCAGCTTCAAAGGTTAACAGATCCTGCCATTTTTGGTCTACTACAGATCTTTCTCCATATTTTCTCGCGAAGTTGAGAAACAAAGTATAATGATTTGCCTCGCTAATCATAAGCTGCCGGTAAAACTCTTTTAGTTCAGGGTCATTTAATTTTTCAGATAACAATCTGAAACGTTCACAGCTTCTCGCCTCAATTAAAGCAGCAATAAGAAGTCGGTGGATCAATTGAGTTAACCTGCTTCCTCCTTTTGGAAAAAATTCCCGAAGCTTAATTACATATTCGTCTTTTCTATCCCAACCCAATACAAATCCTCTTTTAAGAAGCCTGTCATGTACGAGCTTAAAATGACCCATTTCCTCCCTTACCAGCGCGATCATTTCTTCTACCAGTTCAGAGTACTCAGGAAATGTTACGATAAAAGAAATTGCCGTAGAAGCAGCTTTTTGTTCACACCAGGCGTGATCTATTAGAATTTCTTCTATATTTTCTTCAGCTATTTTAGCCCAACGAGGGTCTGTAGGTAATTTTAATCCCAGCATTATATATCAAGATCAAAAGTGGTTCGTAATTTTTCTATGAGAGGATTTTTTTCTTTTAGTTTATTATACTTTTCAATATTGGTAAAAGCATATTTTTTTGCTGAAGTTTCATTAACGTCGATCTCAATTTGTATAAAAGTATTCTGAAGCTTCTTTTTTAAAAAGGCCATTAATGGGTTCATACTTCTTTCGAGATCCTTTTTCATAGTATCTGCGGGAAGTTCTACACAAATCGTTTTGCCTTTTAAGGTAGGCATGTCTGTTTCCATTATGGAGGCGAGAATTTTTTCGCCTTTATTTTTTAACCTGTGAATATATTCATCCCATGCCGCCTGCAATTGTGTTTCAGTAAACTTTTCATCTTTTTCTTCTGAAATTTTTTCCCGAAATCCCTGCTGCCTGGCAAGCATCTCTTTTTTAGCACGGATACTTTTTAAAGATAAACCGGAAACTTTCTCTACAGAAGGTGCTGTCTCTGACGTGTTTTCTTCAACTACCTCCGGTTCCTGCTCTGCAGATTGTGTTTCTGAAAGTTTTGCCTCCGGTGGCCTGCAGGTGACTTCTTCAGGATCTGGTAATCCTACTTTAGGAAGTTTATTTTCTTCAGGTGTGACTGTAGTAAAGGAAGGAATTTGACTTTCTGCTTTAGGAGCAGATTTACTTTGCGGACTTACCTGCTCATTAACAAGAGAAATTTTTTCCGGAGAAAGTTTAACTGCCGCAGGTTTGGCATTTTTAAAATGTTCAGCTGCGATTATAAATTGCTCAGGCTTTTTTTTTTCTCCATCGAAAGTGATGGAGTCAAGTTGCATTAAGCAAAGTTCTACCAGTAATCTCTGGTTCCTGCTGCTTTTATACTTAAGATCACATTCGTTGGCAAGTTCGATTCCCCGCATTAAAAAAGCTTCAGAGGTTTTCTGAGACTGTTCAAAATAACTCGTTTTTATATTTTCCCCTACTTCAAGAAGATTAATAGTTTTAGGATTTCGGCAAACAAGAAGATCCCTAAAATGGGATGCCAGTCCTGCAATAAAATGGTGGCCATCAAAACCGTGGCTTAAAATTTCATTGTAGGTAAGTAATAATTGAGGAATATTATTTTGTAATAAAAGGTGGGTAACATTTAAATAGGTCTCATAATCCAGCACGTTCAGGTTTTCTGTAACTGCCTGCCTCGTAAGGTTGGAGCCGCTAAAACTTACAACCCGGTCATATATAGATAACGCATCCCTCATTGCACCATCTGCTTTTTGAGCGATAATATGCAATGCATCATCTTCTGCATTTACCCCTTCCAGTTCTGCAATATATGCCAGGTAATTCTTTGCATCTGTTACCGTAATTCTTTTAAAATCAAATATCTGGCACCTTGACAAAATTGTTGGTATAATCTTATGCTTCTCTGTAGTTGCTAAAATAAAAATAGCGTGTTTTGGAGGTTCTTCAAGGGTTTTAAGAAACGCATTAAAGGCACTGGCAGAAAGCATGTGCACCTCGTCAATAATATAAACTTTATATTTTCCTATTTGAGGAGGAATCCTCACCTGATCAATTAAATTTCTTATGTCGTCTACAGAGTTATTTGAGGCGGCATCAAGTTCAAAAATATTGAATGCAAAATCCTCATCGGGTTTTTGCGTTCCATCATGGTTAATCATCTTGGCCAGAATCCTGGCACATGTAGTCTTTCCCACTCCTCGGGGGCCTGTAAAAAGTAAGGCTTGTGCAAGGTGATCGTGTTTTATTGCATTAAGTAACGTATTGGTAATAGCCTGCTGGCCCACAACATCCTTAAATGTTTGAGGCCGGTATTTTCTTGCCGATACAACGAAGTGCTCCATAATTAAATTTGAAAAACAAATATAGAAATACCAAAGCGAAGATGTAAGTCTTATCTTCTTATTTTTTCACTCAATATTAACAGAAACAATCAAGACTTATATTTTATTCGGTATGGTTTAAATGTTAAATCTGTCTACCGTATATTTGCAAAAAAACAGGCCGCCTTATCGCTGCTCCTTTTTGGAGTGGAGGAAAGTCCGGACACCATAGGGCAGCATAGTGGGTAACACCCACCGTTCGCCGCAAGGCGGGCAGGACAAGTGCAACAGAAAGGATGTACAGGTAATGCTGTAGTGAAACCAGGTAAACTCTATGCGGTGCAATGCCATGTATACCGGCATTTAAGGATTGCCCGTCCGTTGCCGGAGGGTAGGCAGCTAAAGGTCTTTGGTAACAAGGATTTCAGATAAATGATAAGGGCCCAAATTTTATTTGGGCACAGAATCCGGCTTACAGGCCTGCTTTTTTTATTTTGGAATTATTATTCTTCAGGTTTCATAAAGAAGCTGAAAACAGAATTCCCGTATTTCCTCACCTCCATAAACTGGACGGCCTTAGAAAGATCGATTCTTTTGGAATGTTCAATAATAAGGGCTCCTTTATCATTTAAAAGTTCCCGATCAAAAGTTATGGAAACTAACCTTAACAGTAATTCCGGTTCGTAATTGTATGGAGGATCAGCAAAGATAATATCAGCTTTTATCGGTGCTTTTTCAAGATACTTAAATACATCACTCTTTACCGGAATTATTTCCAGTTCAAGTTCCTCTGCAGTTTTTTTTATGAATTTCACGCAGTCAAAATTTTCATCAACTGCAGTAATGGGACCTGCACCTCTGGATCCAAATTCATAGGAGATATTTCCCGATCCCGAAAAAAGGTCCAGAACAATAAGATTTTTGTACTTAAACCTGTTGTTTACAATGTTGAATAAAGCTTCCTTGGCAAAATCTGTAGTTGGCCTTATAGGTAATTTTTTTGGAGCAGTTATTTTTCTACCCTTATGTATTCCTGAAATTATTCGCATTTTAATGATTTTAGCAATAAAAAAGCTTCTGCCGAAAAATTCCCGGAAATTTCCTGCTCTATTGTAAGATTAAAGGTTGGTTCTAAAAATTGAACATTTTTTACATATGAAAAAACGATCTCATAAAAAGGGGAGGATTTTGTAATGGATCCTGTAAGAAATAGGTTTAGTTCTAAAGGATCCAGTTTCAACTGCTCGGCAGTAAAAAGCAAATAGTAAATAAAGTCTTCTTTGGTTTCGTAGTGGAAGGTGTTGCAAAGCAATAGTTTCCCATCCCTTATCACTACAAGGTCAAAATAACCTTCGTAATTATGAAGGTATACCTGTTTGCCTTCAGGCGGTGATAATTTTAATATTTCCTGGATAAGTATCGATGTACAGTGTTTATATTCAAATTCACCGTACCTGTCAAAGAAATAATTGGTAATGTTAATATAAGGAATATATACATTGACCACTTCTATTTCAGGAATAGTATCATGGGCAACAACATCTGTTTTTAGGATTTTAGTATTATACTTTAAATAACTGGAAGCTTCTTTCTCAATAAATAAGGGTTCAGGAACCAAACAATATAAATCGTTCGAAAACAAAAGAACTACCTCATTTATTTCTTGCTGAAGGTGTTTTCCATTTTGGTAAAATGTTTCAATTTCCTCCAAAACCTTTACAGGATTTAATTCTTTGTTGAAGGTGATTTTCTTGTACCAAACAAGTTTATGTTTTTGGGAATTCACCAAACAAAAAGAAAGTCCATTCAGGCTAACCTGAATGGACAACTTCAATAAGGTTTTATTTTCTTCCTTAGTTTCCTTCTCCATACACTTTTGGCCAGTTACCATTAGTGTTTACCTCTTCCATAGAACCAACTTTAATAAAAGCTCCGTTTACCTGGTCAACAGATACAACTTGTTTCTCCTGCATTACCAGATCTTTATCTTGATCGTATAAAATAACTGCTTTATCCACTTTTGCTTCAAAGACAGGAAGTCTTGTCTCTCTTTTCACTACGGTACCGGCGTCCATTTCAAATTTTGCATCGACACCTTCTACAGGTACATTCATCATTTGTTTATAACGGTCTCCCTTAAACAAAGAGTCTTTTACAGAGGCATAACCTAAAGTATCAATTAATACAATGTCCTTATATTGATCAACTTTATAGATTCGTTTATATTCTTCATCAAGTACAGTAGTATCCCTTCTTTGGGTTAGTACAAATTCTGCAGTATCAATAAAACTCACAAGTTGGTCAAAATCCTTTGCAAAAGTACCGGTAATTTCCTGATGTGCTAATTGGGCAGCCCTAACATCTTTTAGACGTTCAATTACTTGAGCATATCGCTTTTCTTTAACTTGGTTAAACTGGATTGGCTCGTATATCGCGTTAAAAACGAGATATCCCAGAAAGAATATTACAAGCCATAGGAGTAATTGAATTGCAAGTTTCATGCTTTTATAGTTTTTTTATAATAAGAGTTCCTCGCAAATCTACAATTTTTTTTTATTCGTAAAAGTTTCTGCCCCTAAAAATCCATTGTTATCTTTGATAATTCGAAGAATCTTTATGGAAAATCTTACTGCCGGAAAGTTTTACAAACTATTATTAGAAGATTTAGGATTTTCAGCAAAATTAAAACAGGAAATAGCTTTACAACAACTATCTGAATTTGTTCTTAATCAAAATGATGATTCTATTTTCCTTTTAAAAGGATTTGCAGGTACCGGGAAAACAACAATTATTAGTGCCCTTGTCAAGAATCTCTGGAAAATTCGCCGTAGTTCAGTTCTTCTTGCCCCAACGGGAAGGGCGGCTAAGGTGATTTCTCTCTACAGCGGGCAGGACGCACAAACAATTCATAAAAAGATCTATTTTCCTAAGAAAACCGGCGGGGCGGGAGTACAGTTTGTACTTCAGCCTAATAAGCACAAAAATTGTATTTTTTTAGTTGACGAAGCTTCGATGATTCCAGATGAGGACCAGGATTCAAAGCTTTTTGAAAATGAAGGGTTGCTTTCAGATTTAATCCAGTATGTCTACACGGGAAATAAATGTAAACTGGTGCTCATTGGTGATACTGCACAATTACCACCCGTAAAATTGGATATAAGCCCCGCTTTAGAGGAACAAAAGCTGCAGAATGATTATCAAAAAGAAGTTTTTCATATCGAGCTCGACGAAGTAGTTCGACAAAGTGAGGAGAGTGATATTTTATTAAATGCGACTTTAATTAGAGAAGCACTTTCAGAAGAATTTTACGAATCTTTCAAATTTAAGATTACAAGTAAAGCCGATGTCATCAGATTAATGGATGGTCAGGAAATTCTGGATGCCATTCAGGATTCTTATGATAATTTAGGACACGAGGAAACCAGTATCATTGTAAGGTCTAACAAAAGGGCCAATCAATACAATCAGCAAATAAGGTCAAGAATTCTTTTTCAGGAGGAGGAAATTTCTGCCGGAGATTATTTAATGGTTGTAAAAAACAACTACTTCTGGATCAAACCTTCTACTGAAGCCGGATTCATTGCCAATGGCGATATTGTAAAAGTGATGGAAATTTTTGCCATTAAAGAATTATACGGATTTCGTTTTGCTGAAGTACAGGTTCAAATGGTAGATTATCCTAAAATGGAACCTTTTGAAACTGTAGTAATTTTAAATACTTTAGAAAGTAATTCGCCTTCACTAACTTATGAAGAGTCTAACAAACTTTACCAGGAAGTGATGCTGGATTACGAGGATGAAAAATCAAAATATAAGAAATTTTTAAAGGTTAAAAACAATAAGTTCTTCAATGCTTTGCAAATAAAGTTCTCTTATGCAATGACTTGTCATAAATCACAGGGGGGGCAGTGGCATACTATTTTTATTGAACAGCCTTACCTGCCAAACGGTATTGACAAGGATTACTTAAGATGGCTATATACTGCTGTTACCAGAGCTAAAGAAAAGCTGTACCTGATAGGTTTTAGAGATGATTTTTTTGCTGAAAATTAATAATTTAAGATGAAAACAAGCAATCCGTTACGAATAATAGCAATGATTCCTGCGAGATACGAAGCTTCGCGTTTTCCCGGTAAGTTAATGAAAGACCTGCACGGTAAAACTGTTATTCGGCGGACTTATGAAGCAGCAGTGGAAACAGGACTTTTTGATGATGTTTATGTGGTGACCGACAGTGACATTATTTATGATGAAATTGCCCGGTTTGGCGGAAAGATAATCAGGAGCCGGAAAGAACATGAATGTGGAAGCGACAGGATAGCTGAAGCTGTTGAAAATATGGAGGTGGATATTGTGGTGAATGTGCAGGGGGATGAACCTCTCATTGACAGGAATAGCCTGGAAAAATTGATTCAAATATTTTATCAGGACACAGAAAATAATATTGACCTGGCATCTTTAAAAACACCGATGCATGACAGCGATGAAATTACCAATCCTAACAATGTAAAAGTTATTACAGATCGCGATAATATTGCACTTTATTTTTCCCGTTTTCCCCTCCCGTACCCAAGAGATACTTCAGTTGAACTGACATATTATAAACACATTGGGGTTTATGCATTCAGAAAAGCGGCATTAATGGATTTTTATCGTCTCCCAATGTTGAAATTAGAAGCTGCTGAAAAAATTGAATGCATACGCTACCTGGAGTATGGAAAGAAGATTAAAATGGTTGAAACCGATTTTAAAGGAATTGGCATAGATACTCCTGAAGATTTAGAGAAAGCAAGAAAATTGTTTTCTTCATAAAAAATTACGGCTATTCAGATACTGCAGCTTTATAAACCTTTAAAGCGCGTTCCCGGGCTTCCTTGTGATCCACCATTTTTTCCGGATAGGCATCTGTCCCAAACTCCTCCACATATTTGGAAATGTATTTTCTTTCTTTATCATAATCCTCAATTTGCGTGGTAGGATTAAAAATCCGGAAGTAAGGCGCTGCATCTACGCCACTTCCTGCAGCCCATTGCCAATTCCCAACATTGGAAGCCATCTCGTAATCCAGTAATTTTTCAGCAAAATAAGCTTCTCCCCAACGCCAGTCGATAAGTAAATGCTTACATAAAAAACTTGCTACCAGCATTCGCACACGGTTGTGAAGGAAGCCTGTGGTATTGAGCTGTCGCATACCCGCATCTACCAAGGGATATCCCGTTTTTCCCTGCTTCCAGAGTTCAAATTCATCTTCATTGTTTCTCCACGGAATTCGGTCGTACTTTTGTTTGAATGCTTCAGTAACAGTTTGAGGATAATGATACAGGATCTGCATAAAGAATTCTCTCCATATGAGCTCCTGCCAAAAAACCTCATTGTTTTCTGCAATTGCTTTTTTGATGATTTTCCGGATGCTTACCGTTCCAAATCTTAAATAAACTCCCAGTCGGGAGGTTCCTTCTTTCGCAGGAAAATTTCGTGTTGCTTCGTATTCCTGAATTAACGTAGGAGTGACATCATAATCGGGAATAGGAATTTTCGACTCAGTAAAACCAATATCTTTTAAAGAAAGATTGGGTAATGATTTATCCTTAATTAGATTTGAGAAAAGTTGACTGGTGTAATAGATTTTTAAATCACTTTTTTTAAAAGTTTCCTTCCATAGTTTCATATAAGGAGTATAAACTACATAAGGATCGCCATTCGATTTTACAATTTCATTCTTTTCAAAAATTACCTGGTCTTTGAAAGTCTTAAACGGAATATGATTATCGGCTAGAAATTTTTTAATTGCACCATCACGTTCTTTAGCATAAGGTTCGTAATCGTGATTGGTATAAACTTCCTGAACATCAAAATCTTTTAGTAGGTTTTTAAATACATTAAGAGGAGTACCATGATAGATTGCCAAAGAGCTGTTGTTCTGCAGAAGTTCTGTCCTCATTGCCTGTAAATTATCGTGAATAAAATTTACCCGCGCATCATTTTCGGGCAATTTTTCAAGGATTTCAGTATCAAAAATAAAAACAGGAAGTACAGGATAATTACTTTTTAAAGCCTGGTAAAAACCTACATTATCATCCAATCTTAAATCTCTCCTAAACCAGAAAACAGCAACTTTTTTATTCATTAAGTTATATTTAAACTGGACATACCGCCGTCCATTCCTATAATTTGCCCTGTCATCCAGCTACTTTTTTCTGAAAGCAGGAAAACAGCAAGATTGGCAATATCTTCTACTTCCCCAACTCTTTTTAACGGATGCCTTTCTCCCATTTTTACTTTTTTCTCTTCACTGGAAAGTAATTTTTCGGCCAGTTTAGTATTAGTTAGTGAGGGCGCTATTACATTAACTCTAAATTGAGGCGCATACTCGGCAGCCAAAGCTTTGGAAAATCCTTCAATAGCACCTTTAGCTGCGGCTACACTGGTGTGGAATGGCATTCCTACCTTCACTGCCACTGTACTAAAAAACACCAGACTTGCCTGTTTGGAATTTTTCAACCGGGGCAGCAGACTTTGAACTACTTTAACGAGTGAAATAAAATTTAACTGCAATTCCTCTTCAAAAACTTCAGGCTTAAGCATTTTAAAAGGCTTCAAATTAATACTTCCGGGACAATAAACAAGGCCATCAATGGTATTGGGAAGGTCTAATTCTAAAACATTATCACTGGTGGCATCAAATTTTAAATAAGTGACCTTCAAATCTTTTAATGTTGCCGAAGATCGCGATGCTACAAAAACATTATGATCTGCGGCAAGTAGTTTGGCTGTTTCCAAACCTATTCCATTTGAACCACCAATGAGTAAAATATTCTTCATTTTTATTTGTTTTATCTAGTTAAGGATATCCTGTTTTAGTGTAGCTTTTGTTTTCTTTTGGCCGTGATAATCTCCAAATAATTCTATTAATTTTTTTCTTCGGTATTCGAAGATCTCGTTGAGTTTAGGTGCTACTAAAAAAGGATGAACCATTTGCCCAAGAATTCCAAAGGGAAGTTTATAATCCACAATATCCTCCATTTCCACTCCGCCTTCAATTTCCCTGATGAAATGTTTATGATGCCATAATGAATAAGGCCCAAATCTTTGCTCATCAACAAAATACTCCAGGTCTTTTACATGAGTAATTTCAGTTACCCATTTAGTTTTTATTCCTGCGACTGGGGTTACAATATATTGGATGATTTGTCCCGGGAACATAGGCCGGCCCGCTCCCGATAGAATATGAAATCCCATATAATCTGGAGTAATGACTTTTAAGTTTTCAGGGGATGAAAGAAAGTTCCAGGCTTCCTCTAAAGAAATGGGTAAATTTTGCTTTGTATGGAGTGTATAAATCTTCATTTCTAGTTATTTTCTGTAAAAGTAAAATATATTTTGTTTAATAAAAAACTTTAAAAGTTAAACAACTTAAAATGTTTTGCTGATAGTGTATATAAAATTTGTATGTATTAATATATCTTTACTAAAAACTAACAAACAGAAATATGAAAAAATTGTTTTTATTTCTTTGCGCAGGTGTAGTATCCATTGCTGCAACTGCTCAAATTCAGGCTCCCCAACCCAGCCCTATGGCAAAAGTGGAACAAAAAGTAGGTCTTACAGATGTAACTTTGGAATATTCCCGTCCGGGAATGAAAGGAAGAGAAATCTTCGGAAATCTTGTGCCATATGGTGAAGTTTGGAGAACAGGGGCAAACGCCAATACCTTAATCTCTTTTAGCGATGATGTTCAAATAGGAGGGAAGACCTTGAAAAAAGGAACATATTCGTTATACACAAAACCCGGAAAAGATTCCTGGGAAGTTATGTTCTATAGCACTACAGATAATTGGGGTAATCCTGCTAGCTGGGATGAAAGCAAAGTTGCTCTAAAAACTACTGCAGAAGTTACAGAACTTCCTTTTGACATGGAGACTTTTACAATTTTTATTGACGATCTTCAAAATGAAGGGGCTGTTCTAAATATAGTTTGGTCTAATGTTGCCGCTATGGTTCCATTCACTGTACCTACAGATGCTAAAACAACTGCAAGTATAGAAAGAGTAATGAACGGGCCAACAGCTAACGATTACTTTGCTGCAGCAACCTATTACCACGAAAGTGGAAAAGACCTCAAGAAGGCTAAGGAATGGGTAGATAAGGCGGTTGGTATGCAGGATCAGGATGTGTTTTGGATGTTGAGAAGAAAATCTCTTATCGAAGCAGATCTTGGAATGAGAAAAGAAGCTATTGCAACCGCAAAACGTTCTTTGGCTGCAGCGGAAAAAGCTAAAAATGCCGACTATGTTAAAATGAATAAAGATTCTTTAAAGGAATGGGGAGCTATGTAATAGCAAACATAATAATTAAAAAAATGCAGCGAAAGCTGCATTTTTTTGTTTTACTCGTAATGCAGATTGATCCTTCTCCTTATGGTATCAAGCAAAGTAATTAGATCAAGGCTTTTTTGAAATGTCATAACCGTACTTTCAACCCTGTTTTCGCTCAACATTTTCTGCACATGTTCAGCTTCATAGTTATATCCCCTGGTTGAAACATTAAAAGTAATTTCCTTTTCACCTAACTCCTCATCTTTTGGCATGATCAAAATGGAAGTAGGTTCGTGAAATCTATTTTTAACCAGTACAAAAGCAGTTTCAAATTCTACTTCTGCAATGGTAGGTATCGTTTCTTTAATAGAACTGTAAAGCCCTGCAGTAACACCTTTATCATACCTCAATTCGATTTTACAGGTTTCATCTACTCCAGTTTCGCTTAAGGTACAGTCGGCCAGGACAACGTCAGGTTTTCCCAACAGGCTCAAAGCAAAGAAAACAGGATAAATACCAATATCCATTAAACTTCCACCGCCTAAGCTTTTATTATACAATCTTTTTTCCGGAAGAAAAGGAGCCTCAAAACCAAAATCAGCTTTAATATTCTTTATGTCTCCATATTTTTTGGTATTAATCAACTCAAGAAGAAAATTGAAATGTGGTAAAAATTGAGTCCACATCGCTTCCATAAGAAAAACATTTTCTTTTCTGGCTGTAGCAATCATTTCCTTTACCTGCAAATGGCTCATTGCAAATGGCTTCTCACATAAAACAGCTTTGCGGTGGAGCAGGCATAACATGGTATGTTCATAATGAAAAACGTGAGGTGTAGCCACATAGATTATATCTACCTCGGTATTTGACACTAGTTCTTCATAGCTGCCGTAGTAAAATTTTATATTAAAATCATCGGCGAATTCTTTGGCTTTGCTCAAAGACCGGCTGGCAACAGCAAAAAGCTCTGCATTTTCTACAACTGCAAGATCTTCAGAAAATTTACGGGCTATTTTTCCGGGACCAATTATACCCCATTTGTAAGTCTTCGGCATTGATTTAATTATAGCTTATTCTTTTTTAGAATTGATGATTGGCTGAAGGATAAATGCAAGGGTCACCACTAGCCCACATCCCAATAAATTCAGCCATAAAAACTCCATCAATTCTATTGCATATGCAAGTATAACAAGAGCTTGAGTAATTAAGGCTGCAACAAAAACAGCATTGCTTCTAATTCTTTTTGCGAAGAAAGCCAGTAGAAAAATCCCCAGGACATTTCCATAAAATATAGAACCAATAATATTTACAAGCTGAATAAGGTTATCAAAAAGGCTTGCAAAACTGGCAAAAATTATGGCTAAAATTCCCCAGCCTAATGTAAATAGCTTGGACATATTCACAAAATGCAGCTCTGTTTTCTTGTTCTTTAAATTTGGCTTATAAAGATCTATTGTCGTTGTTGATGCCAATGCATTTAATTCTGAAGCAGTGGAGGACATTGCAGCAGAAAGTATGACAGCTAACAGTAAACCTATTAATCCCCGCGGAAGATTATTCAGGATAAAATGAATAAAGACATAATCTTTATCATTGGTTTCTACCTTATCATCAGCTGTTTTAATAATTTCCTTGGCCTGCTCACGGTTCTTTTTTTCCTGAAGATCGAGATTCCGCATTTGGTTTTCAAAATTTTCCTTTTCAATAGTTAGGGAAGTTCGCATGCTGTTCCCGTAATTGATGGTAAGCTGCTGTTTTTCTTCCTGAAGTTGCTCGTTTTTTCTCATCAGGTCCCGGTAATCATCCTCGTATTCTGAAGCGAGAACTGCTTCTTCGGCAGCCGGATTAAAATTAAGCGGCGACTGATTGAACTGATAAAAAACGAAAACCATTACTCCAACCAAAAGAATAAAAAACTGCATTGGTACTTTAAGAAGTCCGTTAAAGATAAGTCCCAGCTGCATTTCTTTAAGATTCTTTCCGGTCAAATACCGTTGCACCTGGCTTTGATCGGTTCCAAAGTAGGAAAGGGAAAGAAACGTACCTCCAATAATTCCGCTCCAGAAGGTATACCGGTTGTTGAGGTCGAATGAAAAATCAAGGACATTCATTTTTCCGCTGGAACCGGCAATCTCTAGAGCTTCGGTAAAACCTATATTTTCTGGTAAATAACTAACGACAAGAAAGAAGGCCGTAAACATTCCGGCGAAAATCACCCCCATTTGCTGCTTTTGAGTGACATTAACAGCTTTTGTTCCACCCGAAACCGTGTAAATAATCACCAGGACACCTATAATTACCGTAAGGTAATTGAGGTTCCAGCCTAGTACAGCAGATAAAATAATAGCCGGTGCAAAAATGGTGATACCTGCAGATAATCCCCTTTGTATGAGGAAAAGAAGAGCGGTAAGTGTTCTGGTTTTCCGGTCAAATCTTGATTCCAGGAATTCATAAGCCGTATATACCTGTAACCGGTGGTATAGCGGGATAAAAACCATACATATGATAACCATTGCAATTGGGAGACCGAAATAGAACTGTACAAACCCCATCCCGTCGTTGTAGGCCTGCCCCGGGGTTGAGAGAAAAGTGATAGCACTGGCCTGGGTCGCCATTACAGAGAGGCCTATAGTCCACCATTTGGCATCATTTCCTCCACGAATATATTCCTGTACATTTTTACTTCCCCTGGATTTATGGACGCCGTAGCTAACTATAAAAATTAAGGTTCCGGCAAGAATTATCCAGTCAATTAATTCCATACCTAGTAGAAATATTGCATAATAAAATAGAAAAGGACAATATATGCCGCATTAGCCAGTAAGACTACAGTATAGGATTTTTTCCAGATATACTTTTCGGGCTTTTCCATTATTTGCCTATCGATACCATATTGGCAAAAAGTTTAAAAGCTCCCGGAACGCCTTCAGGAAATTGCCTGAAAAAACTTAATCCTGTGTAAATAAAATAACCTTTGCCATATTTTGCCACGAGCAAACTTCCGGTAGTTTCAGGTTCATTTTGATCTTTCATTGAAAGTACAGGCGTGAATTCCGGGCTCCATTTGTCAGCAAAATACAATCCCCGTTCCTGCACCCAGCCATCAAAATCCTGTTTTGTAATTTGGTTTGGGGAATTTAGCAGGGGATGTTGCGGTGTAACAAAATTCACAGCTGCATCTTCTTCTGTTACTCTATCCCGGGATAATTGTAAATCATAAGGTGCTATAGGATTCACTAAAAGACCGCGGTTGGTGTTATACTGGACAATTAAAGTTCCGCCATTTTCCACGTATTTAAGAAGTGCTGCCTGTTTATATCTAAGTTCTTCTACTGTATTATAAGCCCGGATTCCAAGAATCACAGCATCATATTTTGCCAATGAAGCAGCAGTAATTTGTTGAGGATCTACTTTAGTAATATTGTATCCAATTTGTTGCATGCTTTCCGGCACCACGTCACCTGCACCTTCTATATACGCCAGGTTTTCTCCTTTTTTTAGAATATTAAGCTTTACAAGTTTAGCTTCAGAAGAAACAACAAGATTTTGCTTTGGGATGTGAGGGTAATCTATGGTGGTTACTTCTTCAGAATATTCTTTTCCTTCTATAGTTACCAAAGGATTTATACCGGCTTCACTTTGTTCTTTTGGAGGGGTTACCTGAAAATTGACAGTAGTTGTAGCTCCTTTATCTTTAATGCTGAAGTTAGCTGTTTCGGGAGTTATTTTCCATCCTGCACCTGTTTGCAGTTTTATGGTACCAGAGATATTCGATTTTCCTGATTTTAATGTTACCGGTAAGTTTTTAGGGGTGGCATCGGGAAACAGGACCACGTTATCCTCAATTTTCACTGAAACAGGAGGAATGATTTCAAATGGCTGGTACACTTCTCCTTTAACTGGATCATTAAATTTATATACAATAGGTTTGGTAAATGGTATTGTATTGCCATTGATCTGGACATTAAAAGTAGCAGTCAGCGAAGTAGGGGTTTCGGGCAATCCTATGAGTTCAGGATTATTAACTCTATATAATCCAATAGTCCCTTCTTCTTCTAACCAGTAAGGAGTGGTATAATCTGCTTCTGCCGGAATTGTATAATTAATGGTTTTTTTCCAGTCTTCATTATTGGTAAGCATAACATTTTGCTCCAATGCTGTTTTGGAAGGTTCCAGTATAACCGAAGTCAAAACCATTTTACCATTACTGCGGTTAATGGCCTCCAGAACTATTTCAACAGATTCTTTAGGAGTAGCTGAAGAAGATCTGGCTACAGCTTCCAGAAAGAGCCCACTGCTGGCAGCTAAAATGTTTTTTATTTGTTCAGATTTAATGGTTCGCCAGTGCTTATCATCCAGTTTCTGAATTAATTTATAGGCTTCTATTAAAGCAGGAATACTTGCTGAAGGATTTGTAAAATCATAATTCTTTTCCACCTCTTTTAATATTTTTCCTATCTCGGCTCCGCCTTTTAATCGGCTCCAGGAAGTATCAATTCCTGCAAATAAACCCGGTGCATTTTCAGGAAGACTTCCTTTGATCAATTCCAGGTATTCCATTTGGGATCCGCGGCTACCGGTGCTGCCAAATCCCTGCGATTGATGCTGACTCCTGCTTAAGGCTGCAATTTCAGGATTTGATAATCCTTTAGTTGGGAAATAAACTCCTGTTTCAAATTCCAGGAAATTTGTATTTACTGCTTTTTTAAACTCTTCCTCACTACCGTAAAACCAGGGGGAAGTATTAAAGAACAATCGTTTTGGCTGATGTGGTTCTACAAGAGATAATTGTTGTTGGAAGGCTGAAGGATCTCCGGCTAATTCAAAAGCGTCTACACTCAAAAGAGCAGAAGCAGTATGTTGACCATGAGTTTCTCCCGAAGTCCTGTGATTAAATCTATTAATAACAACATCGGGTTTAAATTTGCGTATTGCCCAAACCACATCCTGTAGCACTTCATCTTTGTTCCAGAATTTCAAGGCTTCTTCGGGTGTTTTAGTATAACCAAAATCATTGGCGCGGGTAAAGATTTGTTGCCCTCCATCGATCCTTCGTGCCGCTAACAGTTCCTGGGTCCTTATTATTCCTAGTTTTTCTTTAAGTTCAGGGCCAATAAGGTTTTGGCCTCCATCGCCTCGGGTTATCGATAAATAAGCGGTACGGGCGTGCACATCATTAGCAAAATAGGAGATGAGCCTGGTATTTTCATCATCTGGATGGGCAGCTACATACAATACCGAACCGAGAAAGTTCAGTTTTTTTATAGCTTCGTAAATCTCAGCAGAGTTTAATTTTTGTGGAGTCTGTCCTTTTGAAACACTAAAAGAAAACAGGAGGATTAGAACGAATATTTTGCGCATTTGAAAAAATTGGTATCAATTATTTCAAATATATAAACTTTCCCTATGCTTTTAAGATTTTTATCTGCTATTGCTACAAACTATCTTTTCCTTCATCCTGGTAAACATCTTTTTGAACCAATGTTACAGCTTTTTGGAGAATAAGATTGTTGGGATAGGTGGTAAGTTCCCCTTCCTCTGTTCTCAAATGCAGGTGGAAGGCTCTAATATCTTCAATAACAGCTTCTATTGGCATATCCTTATCGTGTATTTTTATCTTATCTCCAATACGGTAAGGAAAGGAGAAGAACATAATAACACCTGAGGTTATATTACTTAAGATTGACCAAATGGCAAACAGGGCAACCCCTATGACAGCAAAAGTGGAAGAGAAAATAATGGCAATTTTATCAAGGCCCATTCCCCAAGCAAAAGAAAAAAGAAAGACTGCGATAATGAATACGAGAATATTAATATACTTGAACATTAATTTTGTCCTGGTAATGCTAATTTCCGTACGCTTTCCTACTTTATTTGCTGCTGTTTTTAAAATAAACTGCAGGATTATCAGGATAATAATTATTGCGATTGTGTAGAATAACTGGTTGCGGTAGACTAGAAGTAATTCGTACATTATTTTAAATTCAGTTGATCCCGCAAATGTAAATCATTATTAGAATTTTTGTTCCAATAATCAGTTTTAATGTCTTCCATACGCGTAGCGGTAGTTTTATAATCTATTCCCTCTATCTCAGTAGTTTCCTCCCATTTTACAATTTTATGAGGAAAATTATTCTGATGAAAAATTCTTAGTTTTCTATTTAAATCGGGATATGAGATTTGATAGACCGAAAAATTTTCATCCTGGTAAAACTCAGCAAAAGCTTTGTAAGCCTTAATATCTATATGAGCTAATCTTATAAATTCCATGGAAGGAACCATAAGTATATCTCCTGTAGGAAGAAGTTCAGGATTAATTCTTAACTGTGTCCAGGTTTCATTTTCGAGATGGGTTTTTTCAAGTTGTAGTTCTTCATCTGCTTCACCCTCAAAATAGGAATGTGATACAATTTCAAAATCTTCTTTATTATTCAGCTGAATATAAACCTGCCCGCACCATTCCTGGATTGAAGCTGTAGCCTTAAGCGCATGCGAATTTCCTTCCAGGGGATAAAAAACGCTTTGCATAATGGAATAGGGGTAAATACCAGTCACGAAGTTCTTGGTGGAATTGAGCTTTAAAACCGGAATATTAGAAGGTTGTTGTTGATTAGCCTTTACCTGTTCCCCCGGTAAAAAATCTTCGGTCACAAAAATTAGAACGGCAGTTCCAATTCTGTTTTCACGATACCTCGATTGTTCCAGTTGATAAGAAGTTATTTCTGCTTCTCCTGCAAACCAGTATTCTTTAAATTCGGGAGATAAAGATCTTACCGGCAAAACACATTCTGTTTCCTTGCTATTACAGCCTACAATCACTAAAAGCAGTGGTAAAAACCATTTAAAATTATACATTGAGTTTAATTTATTCCGAAGAAAGCTCCAGTAATACTTCGTATACCAAATGAGTTGGAAAACCTACCACATTAAAATAGCTGCCTTCAATCCTTGTAATACCAATCAACCCCAGCCATTCCTGTATTCCATAAGCCCCGGCTTTATCCATGGGATGAAAATTCCTGATGTAATATTCTATTTCTTCTGAAGTTAAATCTTTAAAAGTTACAGTGGTAGTATGATTTACTATTTTTTGAACCTCTGTAGTTGTAAATGCAACCGAGGTAATTACTTCGTGAGTTGTTCCAGATAAGGATTGCAGCATTTCAAATGCTTCCGAAGTGGTTTCAGGTTTTCCTAAAGCCTTTCCATTATGCCATACAATGGTATCACTGGTGATTAAAATCTCATTAGAATTTAATTCCCTCAGGAAACTTTCGGCTTTTAGCTTCGCTAAATGATCTGTAATTTCTTCAGATTTTAAGTGATCTGGAAATTCTTCCTTCACAGGTTTATGCTTAACTATAAAATTTACCTCGAGCTCGTTTAATAACTGATGTCTTCTTGGTGATCCCGAAGCTAATATAATATGATAATTCTTTAATTTTTCTTTTAGCATTACGATAAAATAAATGGATAAAGTCCAATGGAAAGAATTCCGAAGAACATTATTAACTTTAAAATGAGGCTTAGGTGTTTAAAATGTTTTCTTTGCTTTGCACTCCACAAGGTAACCAGAAAATACAACAGTGGTCCTACCACCAACAGGAGCGTATATAGAACTGCATAGGTATTTGTATAGAGATATACATACATGTAATACACAACGGCTGCCAATGGAATTACACCAATGGCAAAAATTACTTTATTGGCACGGTCAATTCCCAGGGCGATGGGAAGGGTATTTCTTCCTGTATTATAATCTCCCGTAATATCTTCCTGGTCTTTTACCATTTCCCTTAACCAGTTTATTAAAAAAGCAAAAAGGGCGTAATCCAAAAGGATCGAAAAAATAATAGACTGCGTTTGTTGATTCGAAGCATCAATAGCCGGCAAGAGTTCAAAAATCCCCATAATTATGATCACCATCGCTACCAGGCTGCTGATAATTATATTTCCAACCAGTAAGATTTGTTTTAAATAGGTGGCATATAAATAAAGCAGAGCAGAAATAATTATAAAAATAGCGGCAAATCCTGGTCGGCCAATAATGTTTGAAAGATAAAAACCTATTCCAACCGCTATAACTGATAGAATTAAATAAAGCTGTAAAGCCGCTTTTTCTGATAATTTCTCCCCTAAAATTTTCTTGTTCGGTTTGTTGATCCTGTCGGTTTTAACATCATGAATATCATTTATTACATTTCCTGCCGCCGCTATACAAACAGTAGACAGGCACAACAGGAAAAATCCGAAATCGCTTAACGTGATTTCAATACCAAAAGTCTCAAATAAGGCATATTTTATTAGAACCTGGGTAAAAACTATTAGCAGAAGATTAGGCAGTCGTACTAATTTTAAATAAGAAACAAACATAGAAATTAGTTAGAGACAAATTTTAGTCCTACCAGGGACATAATAAGAGTGGTTAAAAAAAATATTCTCCAAAAATGTGCAGGTTCTTTGAAAACAAGAATTCCTAAAAGAGCGGTCCCTGCAGCACCAATTCCTGTCCAAACAGCATATGCAGTACCAATAGGCAAGGTTTGAGTAGCTTTATAAAGTAGTGCCATACTAATAGTTAAGGAGATAAGAAATCCTAATAACCAGTACGTTGAAGTTGATCCTGTAGAAAACTTTGCTTTGCCAAGACAAAATGCAAAACAGACTTCGAATAAACCTGCAATTATAAGAAGCAGCCAATTCATAGTGCCTCATAATTTTGCAGCCATTTTCCCTGTACTTTTAGAACCTGTTCGATAACATCGCGAACACAGCCTTTACCACCTTTTTTATGGGAAACATACCTGCTTATTTCTTTTATTTCGGCGGCTGCATCCTGGGGGCAACAGGGCATTCCTACCTTTTGCATCGGGTAAAGATCGGGTATATCATCCCCCATATATAAAACATTTAAGGGATCTATTTCATAAATGTCAAAAAACTCCTCCAGGACTTCCACCTTATCCTGAGCTCCAAGAAAGATATTGGTTATTCCCAGGTCCCTGAGCCGTAACCGGACGCCTTCATTTTTTCCTCCGGAGATAATGCAAATATTATACCCTGCCAATTGGGCAGTTTTTAAAGCATACCCATCCTTAATATTCATAGTTCTCAAGAGTTCACCCTGGGTACTTACCTGTATGGAACCATCGGTTAAAACTCCGTCTACATCAAAAATGAAAGTATTGATGTGGTTGAGGTACTCTTTATAATTTTTTTCCATGTTGATGTTGAATAGCTTCAGTTAATAGCTGATATATTTTGTTTTGATGGCCTCCCAATTGTTCCATATGCATTTTTATGACTCCTGAATCTTCTCTTTTTGCAGGCCCGGTTTGAGCATCAACAGGATCAAGATCTCTAATTTTGTTAGCAGTTTCAAAAATTAAAGGTTTCAGGATTTCAAAAGGAACGTCATTTTTATTGCAGATTTCAGCTCCCTGACTATATAAAAAGTTGACAAAGTTATTTACAAAAACTGCAGCCAGATGAAGGGATTTTCGTTGATCTGAATTTATCTGATACACGTTTTTTGACAATTCCCCGGCAAGTTTTTCTACTACCAGTAGATTTTCTTTCTCTATGGCTTCAATACAAAAAGGTACGGTAGAAATATCCAGATCTTTATTTTTAGAAAAGGTTTGTAAAGGATAAAAAACTCCGGTTTTTTCAAAACCGTCCAAAGCAGAAATTGACGTAGCTCCCGAGGTATGCAGGACCAAAGCTTCACGGTAAATAATTTGCTTGACAATGGCAGGAATAACTTCATCCTTCAAGGCGAGTAAATAAATATCTGCAGGAAGGACTTCTTTAAGATCTGTAGTCGTTTTTACCTTATCTGAAAAGTTTTTAAGGCTCGACGGTTGGTGATTATACACCTGTATTACTTTGAAATTTTGGGAGTTATTTATTGCCTCAAATAAATGAGTAGCAACGTTTCCTGCCCCGAATAAAACAACGCTCTTCATTTGGCTAAAATACCAAAAAAATTGCTGCTTAAAATTAACATTTGTAGAAAGGTATTGATCCTTCTTATTAGCCTGAAAATGATTAAAAATTCGTTAAATTTGCACCGTTTTAAAGTAATACTTAATGCAGGATAAAATAGCGGCTTTCTTATTCTCCACAAGAATAATGGCAGTCTTGTTTATAGTCTTCTCTATTGCTATGGCTCTAGGGACTTTTATTGAAAGTTGGTACACAATAGAAACAGCACGGGTTCTAATTTATAATACCTGGTGGTTTGAAGGGATAATGTTGTTTTTTGTAATAAATTTTGCAGGAAACATATATCGTTACCAATTACACAAGCGGGAAAAATGGTCTTCCCTTTTAATTCACCTTTCGTTTTTATTGATCTTAATTGGAGCTTTTGTTACCCGATATATAAGTTATGAAGGAGTAATGCCAATTCGGGAAGGAGAAACAACCAGTTCTTTTCTTTCTGAGAAAACTTACTTAACAGCATTTATCGATGGAGAAATTGATGGGGAGCCAAGGAGAAGGGTGATTGAACAACCGGTATTATTAGCTCCCGAAACTGAAAATGACGTTGCCATTCAAACTGATTACAACGGGCAGCCGGTAACCATTGAAGTGGTCAATTTTATTCACGGAGCCAAAGAAGGATTGATATTAGCTGAAAGTGGTGAGAATTATTTAAAAATTGTAGAAGCCGGGGACGGTAACCGCCACGAGCATTTTCTAAAGGAAGGGGATATTGCCAATATTCATAATATTCTCTTTTCTTTTAACAGGCCAACAGAAGGTGCCATCAATATAATTTTTAATGAAGAAGAGGGGTCGTATAAAATAGATTCTCCATTTGAAGGGACATTTATGCGTATGGCAGATCAGTCTAATGGAGAAGTAGTAGCAGATAGCCTGCAGAACATGGAATTGAGATCTCTTTACAATGTAGGAGGGATGCAATTTGTAATACCGGAACCGGTGGCACGGGGTAATTTTGATATTATCCCAATTCCTTTACCTGAAAAAGAAAAGGGACAAGCTAATGCTGTTTCTCTTAAAGTTACTACAGGTGGGGAATCTGCAGTGGTGAGTATGTTGGGTGGAAAAGGAATGGTTAATCCGCCAAAACAGTTACAGGTAGGTGGGCTGGATTTTTATCTTAATTATGGTTCTAAAGAAATGGAATTGCCTTTTGCAATAAGACTTGATGATTTTATTGCTGAAAAATACCCTGGTACTGAAGATAATCCAACTCCCAGCTACGCTTCCTTTAAAAGTGAAGTGACCATTGTAGAAAATGATGAGGAAACGTGGCCCTATGAAATTTACATGAACCACGTGCTCGACAAAGAAGGGTACCGGTTTTTTCAGGCTTCTTTTGATCCCGATGAAAAAGGTACTGTACTTTCAGTTAATCACGATTGGTGGGGGACCTGGATCACTTACATAGGATATTTCCTTTTATATCTTGGTTTAATGCTCATTCTGTTTGACAAGGGAAGCCGCTTTGGTAAGTTAAAGGTGATGCTGGATAAAGTAAAATCCAAGAAAGCAAAATTAACGACGGTTATAGCATTTCTGTTAATTGCCAGTTCAGGTTTTGCACAGCAGAATACTGAGGAACACGACGAGCATTTGCGGGTAACAAAATCTCAGGTAGATTCCATTTTGAGAGCAAATATCGTAAAGCCCGAGCATGCAGCTAAATTTGGTCAATTGATAATTCAGGATGCGGGGGGAAGAATGAAACCTGCCAATACTTTTTCTTCTGAATTATTAAGAAAGCTGAGTAAAAAGGATACCTATGAAGGCTTAAATGCAGATCAGGTACTCCTTTCAATAACTGAAAGCCCGGCGCTGTGGTATAATGTTCCGCTTATTTATGTAAAGCCCAATAACGACAGTATCAGGAAAATAACCGGGGTAAATGAAGATCAAAAGTACCTTGCTATGACCGACTTCTTCGATCGAACCGGGTCCTACAAGCTATCACCGTACCTCGAAAGTGCATACCAGGCAGCAGTTCCAAATCAGTTTCAAAAGGATTTTATAGATGCAGATAGGAAAGTAAATCTGCTATATAGCGCCTTGCAGGGGGATATTCTAAGAATTTTTCCAATTCCGGGAGATGAGAATAATAAATGGGTTTCCTACAGTGAGGTACCAGAAGCTAATTTTAAAGGCATGGATTCAGTTTATGCGAGACAAATTCTTCCGATATACATGAATACCCTTCAAAGAGCAAAAGCTACCGGCGATTATGAACAGGCAGATGAATTATTGGGTAGTGTGGGTGCTTTTCAGAAGAAATTTGGAAGTGAAGTAATGCCTTCAGAAAGAAAGATTGAAGCAGAGATCCTTTACAATAAATATGACATCTTCCGTAACCTGTTTATGTTGTATATGCTTGCGGGACTTATAATGCTGATTTTTGTTATTATACAGATCTTTAATGATAATAAGGTACTGAGGATATTAATTAAGACCAGTGCCATTTTTATCATACTTCTATTTGCTCTACATACTCTTGGATTAGCTGCAAGATGGTATATCTCTGGCCACGCTCCCTGGAGTGATGCTTATGAATCGATGATCTATGTGGCGTGGGCCACTATGTTCTTTGGATTGGCATTTGGAAGGAAAAGTAATCTTACAATTGCATCAACTGCATTTGTAGCTTCTATGATCCTTATGATCGCACACTGGAACTGGATGGATCCTGCAATTGCCAATCTTGTTCCTGTTCTTGATTCTTACTGGTTAATGATCCACGTTTCTGTTATTGTAGGAAGTTATGGACCATTTACCCTGGGACTAATTTTAGGAGCAGTGGCGCTTTTATTAATGATCATGACAACCGAAAAGAACAAGGTAAAAATGGATCTTAATATTAAGGAAATCACTATAATTACCGAAATGGCTTTAACTGTAGGCTTGGTTATGTTAACCATTGGGAACTTTCTTGGAGGACAATGGGCAAACGAAAGCTGGGGCCGTTACTGGGGATGGGATCCAAAGGAAACCTGGGCTTTAATTAGTATTATGGTATATGCTTTTGTAATACATATGAGGCTGGTGCCGGGATTGAGGAGCCGTTGGTTCTTTAATTTAATGGCAATTGCTGCTTTCTCCAGTATTATGATGACCTACTTTGGAGTGAACTTTTATTTAGCGGGTCTTCATTCTTATGCAAGCGGGGATAAAGTGATCACACCTACATTTGTTTATTATTCTATTGCAGTTGTTGCCGTCCTTGGGGCTTTATCCTATTGGAAATACCAGAAGTATTACAGTAAAGAACCTAAAAAGGTTGAAAAATAATCCAATAAAAACGCCCCCGCTTTTGCGGGGGCGTTTTTATTTAAATGCTGAAGTAGTTATTTTAAACCTCCAACCATATCCTGTGGTCTTACCCACTCATCAAATTCTTCTTTGGTAACATAACCAAGATTAACAGCTTCTTCTTTTAAAGTTGTGCCGTTTTTGTGAGCTGTATTAGCAATTTCTGCTGCTTTATAATATCCAATTTTAGTATTTAAAGCGGTTACCAGCATCAGGGAATTATCCAGGTGTTCTTTTATCCTCTTTTTATTTGGTTCTATTCCTTTTGCACAATGTTCATCAAAAGACACACATGCATCTCCTAACAGCTGCGCACTTTGAAGGAAATTTGCTGCCATTAAAGGTTTAAAAACATTTAGTTCAAATTGCCCCTGCATTCCTCCAACTGTAATTGCGACATCGTTCCCCATAACCTGTGCACATACCATAGTAAGTGCTTCACATTGAGTAGGATTTACTTTTCCAGGCATTATAGAAGATCCTGGTTCGTTGGCAGGAATGTCAATTTCGCCAATTCCACTTCTTGGACCGGAAGCTAACATTCTAATGTCATTTCCTATTTTATTAAGAGAAACTGCAAGTTGTTTTAATGCCCCGTGAGTTTCAACCAGTGCATCGTGCGCAGCAAGTGCTTCGAATTTATTTGGAGCGGAGGTAAAAGGAAGTTCCGTGAATTTTGCAATAAATTCAGCCACACGTTTTGAATACCCTTTTGGGGTATTTAAACCTGTACCAACAGCTGTACCTCCCAAAGCAAGCTCTGCAAGATGAGGTAAGGTGTTTTCCAGGGCACGGATTCCATAATCAAGTTGGGCAACATAACCACTAAATTCCTGACCCAGGGTTAGGGGAG
>CAZXEY010000004.1:31587-31901 GCA_964639695.1 uncultured Antarcticibacterium sp.
TCATCCATAAAATGGGTACGCCCTATTTTAACCACTTCTTTAAACTCTTCCTATTTCTTTTTTAAGGTATTCCGAAGTTTTTTAACTCCCGGTAAAGTTACCTGCGATACTTTTTTATAGGCTGCAATGTGCATTCCCGTTGGAAAGGTATCATTGGATGATTGGGATTTATTTACATCATCATTTGGCTGAAGGACTTTTTCACCTTCACCAATTGTTTTTCCGGCTAACTGTTGTGCACGGTTTGCAATTACCTCGTTGAGGTTCATATTGCTTTGCGTTCCACTGCCCGTTTGCCATATCACCAATGGAAA
>CAZXEY010000004.1:31911-55567 GCA_964639695.1 uncultured Antarcticibacterium sp.
GTCGTGTTTCCCAGCAAGGATCTCATCGCATACCTGGGAGATGTAATCTCTCTTCTCCACCGGAAGCACTCCCAACTCACAATTTGTAAAAGCTGCTGCTTTTTTAAGATATGCAAATCCATACACTACTTCCAGGGGCATAGAACCCGGAGTTCCTATTTTGAAATTATTTCTTGATCGCTCGGTTTGGGCTCCCCATAGTTTATTGGATGGAACCTTCACTTCACCCATAGTATCTTTTTCTATTCTATAATCCATAGTAAAATTACGTTAGGTTACAAATTTACGTTTATACCTTTTTTTATTCTTAAAAAATGTACAAATTTTATATTCTTTTTTATTGAACTGCGTAAAGAAAATCAGTTTTCAACAATAATAAAAAATTAAAATTTTAATTGGCAGAAGAAAGGTAGAGTTACTATCTTTGCTAAGATTTGAAAAACTTCAGAAATTATGTTCGAATTTGATCAGTACCTGGGCTTTTTAGCTTTTTTAACCATTTTGACAATGGGATTTTGGTTAATGATATTTCTAGTTGCAATTGTTCCTTACTGGATAGGAGGTTCTATTGCTGAAATGATGAAAGAAAGAAAAGAGAAAAAACGTTTGGAAAAAGAAGCAAATTCTTAAAAATACTTTATCTAATACTTTTAAAGAATTATTAGATCGTTTTCTCCGGAATTATAATAAAAAAAAGGTTGCCAATTGGCAACCTTTTTTAATTTGTGATTTTTGACTATCCATCAAATTCTCCCGAATCATCATAGTCACTATTGTTTTCACGACCACGCCTGTTTTGTTCCCGTTTTTGTTGATTGAATCTGTAAATAAGAGATAAGTTTATAGATCTTGCTCTCCACTGGAACTCACTCTCCTGGGTGAATCTTGGAGTTACTGTATATTGCTGCCTAAACTGGGAATTTAAAAGGTCCCTTACATTTAAAGCAATGGTTCCTTTTTCTTTAAAGATCTCCTTGCTAAAAGCAAGGTCTATAGAAAACAAACCTTCGGTTCTTGTTTGAGCATTCTCCTGTGGACCTCTGTAAAAGGCATTGGTTTGCCAGTCGATACCTTTAGGTAATGTTACTTTAGAACTAAATCTTGCAAACCAGCTAGTGTTTTCTGCGCCAAAATCTACGCCGTTAAATTCTCCTTCAGTTTTAAACTGAAAAAAGTTCATACTGGCATTTAATCTCAACCACTTTTCGGGATTGTACAAAATACCGGCTTCGGCACCAATTCGTTGATTTGTAGAAAGATTTATGGGTATGGTCCTGATTATTTCAATGCCATTAAACAATTCCCCGGTTCCCTGTTGAACCCTTTCAAAGGCATCGGTTTCATATTGATAATAAACAGAGGAGGTTAAAGTAAGTTTTGTCCATCGTTTTAAATATCCTAAATCAAAAGCACTAGCAAATGCCGGGCTTAAATTAGGATTTCCCTGGAATACGTTAGTACGGCTTGCACGTGAAGGGAATGGATTAATAAACCAACCACGTGGACGGTTGATACGCCTGTTGTAACCAAGGGTTATATTTTCAGTTTCGCTTAATTCGTAAATAAGGTTTACAGTAGGAAATAGCCCGAGGTAATTATTGTCAAAATCTGTATCTATAACAAATCCAAATTCCTCCAGGAGTTCTTGTTCAGTTAAAGGAGAATCAATTTTTCCTTTTAATTGAGTATTTTCCATTCTTAAACCTAAAAGAAAAGAAAAGTCTCCAAATTTAGTTCCGTACTGTGTGTATAATGCATTAACATTTTCTGTATAAGTAAATACATTAGTTAGATTGCTTAATTCCAGTTCCCCGGTTTGCTCATCTTCAATTCTCAAAGTGTAATCTGTAACTGATTCTTCAAAATTTCCACGGTAACCCGCTTCAAATTGAGAATTTTCTCCTATAGGTAAAACATAATCTGCCTGTAAAAGAATTTCTCTTTGCTTTTCTTCGGTAAAAACCTCCTCTGCAGGTAAAAAGCTGAATTCCTCTTCGGTTAAATTTAAGGTAGGAACTTCTGTAACAAATGCCGGTTGTTCCTCCCTGTCTATTTCATATTGAAAATCGGCTGTTAGCACGTGGCCATTGTCATTAAACCTGTTGATATAATTTAGTGCTAACTGATAACTTCTGTCTTTTTCTTCTTCAATTTCCCTTCTCACAGTTTGTTGAACCAATTCTCCTGCAATGTATCTGTCTGCATTATTAATATTTTCATCATATCCATTTCCAAGCCTGAAGAAATTTGTAAGGGTAATAGAAGACTTGTCGTTGATATAATATTCAAAACCAAGGTTGGTATTAAAACTTCTGTTTAATCTATTAATATCCCTGTCTTCAACTACTCTGTCAAAAAGCCCTATTAGGTAACGGGTATCAGAAAATCCAAATCCGGGTGAAGTTCGGTAGTTATATCCGGTAGTATTAAAAATATTGAATTTATCGGTTCTTAAGTTAACATTAGCGCTTATTCCGTAGGATTCAGGATATCCTACATTGGTTTGCAGAGAACCATTAAAGCCTAAGGTTTTTTCCTTCCGAAGAATAATATTTAAGATACCCGCAGTACCTTCAGCATCATATCTGGCAGAGGGAGAGGTTATAACTTCTACTCTTTCTATAGCATCTGCCGGTAATTGTGAAAGAACATCTGTAGATCCAAAACCTGCCAGGGCAGAAGGTCTTCCGTTAATGAGGATACGTACATTCTCATTTCCTCTAAGACTAATTCCACCTTCAACATCTACCGAAACTGATGGAATATTGTTTAACGCATCGCTAACTGTCCCTCCCGCAGTGGTAAGATCTTTTCCAATATTATAAATTTTCTTGTCCAGTCTTACTTCAACCTGCGTAGTTTCTGCAACCACAACGACTTCATCCAGACTATCTGACCCTAAACCAAGCTCAATTGTACCCAGATCCAGATCGCTGTTTACCTGCCTGTTATTGAATCGTTTTGTTTCAAATGAAATAAATTCAACGGCTATATTGTAAGTCCCGGGAGGTACCGGAATAGAGAAATTACCATTTTGGTCGGTAACACCACCATCAATAAAATTTGGATCACCGGGTTTGGTTATTGAAACTGTAGCATATTCAAGGGGAACACCCATATCATCATCAATAACTTTTCCTGAAATTGTGAAACGTTGGTTTTGGGCAAAGGAAGAAAAACTTATAGATAAGAGTAAAAACAGCAGAGTGCTGTGGGACAGAAAATTTTTCAATGTCATAATACGTTTTTTGTATTAGACATAGTAAGTGTTAAATGGTTTAACTAAACCAACGTTAAAAACCAGTTAAAGCCAATATTAGCCCTAAACTTCCAATCTAAATGGTTGAAAGAGAATCCATAATTCTATTTGGAATTTTGTTATTGATCCCTACATAAGCATCAAATTCTTTTTCGGTAAGAATTTTTCTTAAATGCCTGTGTTCTCTTACCTGTACCTGTTGTAGCTTCTGGATTTTTATTTTTTCTGAAGAATCAGAATTTAAAATTTCGTTTTTCCTGATGGTGTATGCGATTATAACATCTTCCAGCATTAGGGTTTGTTGCTCGGTAAGGTTTAATTTTTGTTTCCAGTTAAGTGCGATTTCCCTGGCTATTTCGCGCAGCTCCTTTCTGTTCTTTTCGTGAATATGTATTTGTGAATAAACAAAACCGGCGGCTACTACAGCAGATAAACCTAAAAGAATAAGTCTATTTTGTAATTTCATCATTAAAAAGTTAAGCAGGTTATTTTACTAATTTTTCAATATTTGATGGGGGTCTTCCTATTATAGCCTCATTATCTTTTACAACAATGGGACGTTCAATTAATTTAGGATTTTCTGCAAGAATTCTTATTAATTCATTGTCGCTGATATCCTTTCCTTTATAATTCTCTTTCCAGATGGTTTCATTCTGTCTAACGATCTGGATAGGTGCTAATTTTAATTTAAAAAGAAGTTCTTTAATCTCTCTTTCATCCAGTGGCTCCTTTAAATATTCTTTCACTTCAAATACTTCACGGGAGTTTTTTAAAATTTCTAATACTTCCCTGGACTTTGAACATCTTGAATTATGGTAAATTGTAATCATTTTAATATTTCAACTATTATACCTAAAAATTTTAAATAACAGGAATCAATCTTCATTCCTTTGTCCCATCATCATCAAATAAGCTTTTAAAAATCTATCAATTTCACCATCTAAAACGGCTTCTACATTTCCTGTTTCTTCAGCTGTTCTAACATCTTTGGCTAATTTATAGGGATGAAGAACATAATTTCTTATTTGTGAACCCCATTCTATTTTCATTTTAGAATCTTCTATCTCTCTTCTTTGTGCCTGTTGCTTTTGCAATTCAATCTCATACAACTGGCTCTTTAACAATTGCATTGCTTTCGTTTTATTATCGAGCTGGGAACGGGTCTCAGAATTTTCAATCACAATACCTGTAGGGGCATGACGAAGGCGAACGGCTGTTTCAACTTTATTTACATTCTGCCCGCCGGCTCCCGAAGAACGCATGGTTTCCCAGGAAATATCGGCAGGATTTATTTCTATTTCAATGGTATCATCTGCCAAAGGATAAACATATACCGAAGCAAAAGAAGTATGTCGTTTGGCGTTACTGTCGAAAGGGGAAATCCTTACCAGCCTGTGAACCCCATTTTCTCCTTTTAACCATCCAAAAGCAAATTCTCCTTCAATTTCTATTGTTACCGTTTTTATTCCTGCAACTTCCCCTGCCTGATAATTGAGTTCTTTAACTTTAAAATTTCGGGATTCTGCCCAGCGAAGGTACATTCGCATCAGCATTTCTGCCCAGTCGCAACTCTCTGTTCCTCCGGCTCCGGCAGTTACCTGTAAAACGGCGCTTAAGCTATCTCCTTCTTCAGAAAGCATATTTTTAAATTCCATATCCTCGATAAGGTCTTGCGCTTGTGTATGCCGTGCCTCAACATCTTCTATGGTAGCTTCTTTTTCTTTATAGAATTCATAAATTACTTCAAGGTCTTCCACAAGGGTTTCTGCCTTAAAATAATCATCTACCCATTGCTTCTGGGAATTGAGCTCCCGCATTAAAGCTTCTGCTTCTTTAGGATTATCCCAAAAATTCGGAGAATATGTTTTTTCTTCTAAATTGGTAATTTCGACCTGCTTGGCATCAACGTCAAAGATACCTCCTTAACGCTACCAGGCGATCTTTAAGATCTTTTATATGTTCTGAAGTGATCATATCTGTATTTAATTTTCGTAAAAATAGAATTTAACGCTCTTTCAAAAAACAAAATCACGAATTATTTTAATAGTTTTAGGGATTAAAATTTCTACAAATGAAAGTGTTCTTTTCTATTTTCCTGTTCTTCAGTATTCTATTTTCAGCTAATGCACAATTTCTCGATAAAAAAGAAAATCTCAAGAAGTATGATGGTTTCTTCAATTTCTATTATTCAGAAAAAGATGATGAAATCTACCTTGAAGTTGATAAACTGGATTCCGAATTTCTTTATGTTCATTCCCTTACAACCGGGGTAGGTTCCAATGATATTGGATTGGACAGAGGGCAGTTGGGAAATGAAGCAGTAGTGAAATTTGTAAAAGCCGGCAATAAATTATTATTGGTTCAGCCAAATTTAAAATACAGGGCAATTACTGAAAATGATCTAGAAAGAAAAAGTGTAGAAGAAGCCTTTGCAAAATCTGTTCTCTATGGTTTTGAAATAAAGGAAAATAAAAATGGAAAATATATTATAGATCTAACTCCTTTTGTTATGGAAGATGCTCATGAAGTGGCTTCCAGGTTACAGCGCGGGAACCACGGTTCTTTTAAAGTAGATAAGTCTAAAAGTGCTTTAGCATTAGAACGTACAAAAGCATTTCCTAAAAATGTTGAATTTGAAGCTTTATTAACTTTTACAGGGGAGGCTAAAAGCAGTGCTTTGAGAAGTGTATTACCCGATTCTAAAAACCTCACTGTCACCCAACATCATTCTTTTGTGGAACTTCCCGACAATAATTATCAAAAGCGGGAATTCGATCCCCGAAGTGGTGCAATCTATATTTCCTATATGGATTATTCTACTCCTGTTTATGAGCCCATTGTAAAAAGGTTTATTACCCGCCATCGTCTTCAAAAGAAGAACCCCGAGGCAGCAGTTAGTGAAGCAGTGGAACCGATAATTTATTATTTGGATCCCGGAACGCCTGAGCCCGTAAGATCTGCACTGTTAGAAGGGGCCAAGTGGTGGAGCCAGGGGTTTGAAGCCATAGGTTATAAAGATGCGTACCAGGTAAAAATGCTTCCGGCAGATGCCGATCCTTTAGATGTTAGATATAATGTAATCCAGTGGGTTCACAGATCTACCCGCGGCTGGAGCTATGGTGCCAGTGTTACAGATCCCAGGACCGGTGAAATTATTAAAGGACACGTTAGCCTTGGAAGTCTTAGAATAAGGCAGGATTTTATGATCGCGCAGGCTTTGATGAACAAACCTTTTGCAGAAAGAGATTATAACCATGATGAATTAATGGAAATGGCATTGGCACGTATACGCCAGTTATCTGCTCACGAAGTGGGACATACCCTGGGGTTCACTCATAATTTTGCTGCAAGTGCAACAAAAAATGCCTCAGTAATGGATTATCCCCACCCAATGGTAGCATTAAAAAATGGTAATATAAATATTAATAATGCGTATGAATCTGGATTAGGCGAATGGGATAAAGTAACTGTTAACTATTCTTACGCTGATGTTCCTGCAGGTATTTCTGAAGAAAAATATCTGGGCCAGGTTTTAGCGGAAGCAGACAGGAAAGGTTTAAGGTTTATTAGTGACAGTGATGCACGGGCGGCTGGTGGTGCTCATGGGACCGCACATTTATGGGATAATGCTAAAAATGCTTCCGAAGAACTCAACCGGATCCTGGAACTAAGGAAAAAAGGAATTGAAAACTTTTCTGTAGATAATATAAGGACAGGAGAACCCTATTCAGTTCTTGAGGATGTATTTGTGCCATTGTACTTTTTACACCGGTATCAAACAGAGGCTGCCGTAAAATCTATAGGAGGTTTAAATTATAATTATGCGGTAAAAGGAGGAGATCAGGTGGTAGTTGAAGTACTTTCTCTTAAAGAACAAAAAGAAGCGCTGCAGGCAGTAATAAAAACTTTACAGGCAGAACAACTGGCAATTCCCAGAGAAAAACTGCCTCTTTTTCCTCCACGGGCAGATGGGTATGACAGGTCAAGAGAATCTTTTAAAGGAAATACCGGAGTAGCTTTTGATGCTCTTGGTGCGCCGGCAACCTCCAGTGATATGACCTTATCCTTATTATTTCATCCCGAAAGAGCAGCAAGGCTAGTGCAACAAAAATCCCTGGATAAAAATCAACTGGGACTGGAGCAAACTATAGATGAAGTTTTAACGGAAACTATAAAATCTGCTAAAAAAGATGAATATTTGCAGCAGGTTCAAAACACGATCAATTACAATATTTTGCAGCATTTAATTAGCCTCACGGTTAATAAAGGAGCAACGCCAATTGTAAAAGCAATAGCAAATTTAAAACTAAACGAGCTTCAGGATTGGTTAAAGAGAAATCCTTCTCTTATGAATAATCAATTAGTATTGGAAATTGAGCAGTTCAAAAAAGATCCTTCAAAATTTGAAGTATTACCATCGGCACCACAAATTCCCGATGGTTCACCTATTGGAAATTAAATACAATTCCCGTTCGAAAAGAGCGAAAAATGGAAAGAATGAAAGAAATAGATTTAAGAAGTGATACAGTTACAAAACCTACCAAAGGGATGTTGCAGGCAATAATGTCTGCAGAAGTAGGGGATGATGTTTATAAAGAAGACCCTACCGTTAACGCACTGGAAGAGAGATTAGCAGAAATGTTTGGCAAAGACCAGGGACTTTTTTTTCCTACCGGGAGTATGGCAAATCAGGCAGCTATTAAATTGCATACTCAACCTGCCGAACAGCTCATTTGTGATAAGTGGGCACATGTTTACAATTACGAAGGCGGCGGTGTTTCCTTTAACAGTGGGGTTTCCTGTAAACTGGTGGATGGTCACAGGGGAATGATAACTGCACAACAGGTGGAGGATAATATAAATCCACCCGATTTTTACCACAGTCCTTTAACTACTCTCGTTTGTCTTGAAAACACAACTAATAAAGGGGGAGGAGCTTGTTATGATTTTGAGGAATTCAGAAGAATTCGTAAAGTATGTGACGAAAATAATTTGGGCTTACATCTTGATGGTGCCAGGTTGTTCAATGCATTGGTGGCTAAAAAGGAAGATCCTAAGGATTACGGAAAAATTTTTGATACCATTTCCATTTGTTTGTCTAAAGGTTTAGGAACTCCTATAGGTACAGTATTGGTTGGTGACAAAAAATTGATGAAAAATGCAATTCGAGTACGAAAAGTTTTGGGAGGAGGAATGCGACAGGTTGGATTTATGGCTGCAGCAGGAATCTATGCTTTAGATAATCACGTAGAAAGATTAACTGAAGATCATAAAAGAGCGAAAGAAATAGGAAATGCCTTAAAATCTCAGGGTTATATTGGAGAAGTAGAACCGGTAGAAAGCAATATTGTTATTTTCTATTTAAAAGATCCCTCTAATGAAGCCAGTTTTATGAAACAGCTTCAAAAAGAAAACATACGAATTAGTAATATGGGTCAGGGGAAATTAAGAGTGGTAACACACCTTGATTATACTGAAGAAATGCACCAAAGGTTTTTATCTGTTTTAAAAAATATTGAACTGTAACTGCAGTATGAGAAAAATAGAAAATCCTCACTTTGGTGAGGATTTTTTACTTAGAAGAAAATTTGAGAAAAATATTATTTGAACATATCAAGTCCGGGAATATCTGGCATTCCATCTTTAGCAACGGCTGCAAGTTCGCGTTCGTGAATATCAGATGCTTTATGGATTGCTTTATTTATAGTTAATACTAGGTAATCTTCCAGCTGCTCTTTATCATTCAAAAGTTCATCGGCAATAGAAATATTCTTTACCTCACGTGCAGCAGTAATGGTTACTTTTAATAATCCATCGCTGGATTGCTCATCAATAAGAACAGTTTTAAGTCTTTCCTTTGTGGCTTCTACTTTTTCCTGGGTTTCCTTTAGTTTATTCATCATACTCATCATATCTCCAAACATAGCTTTCTTTTTATGGTTCTATTGCAAATTTACTAAATTACCGGCTTTCGAGGCTTAATTATAAAACAGTATTATTTTTTGATTTGAAATTCTACCTTTGCATCCGCATTTAATACATTACAAAAAGTGATATTACCTCCAAAAGCATTAAAAATTCCGAAAGAGCTAACGGCCCATAATCATACCCGCATAGATGACTATTATTGGTTAAATGATAGGGAAAATCCGGAAGTAATTAATTATCTCAATAGTGAGAATGAGTATAATGAAAAATTAACAGCTCATACCAAAGATTTTCAGGAGAAGCTTTTTAATGAAATGCGAGCAAGAATAAAGGAAGATGATTCTTCTGTTCCTTATAAGCTGAATGGGTACTGGTATTTAACAAGATTTGAAAAAGGAAAAGATTATCCGGTTTATTCACGAAAAAAGGAAACTTTAGATGCGCCTGAAGAAATCCTTTTTGATGTTAATGAAATGGCTGAAGGATTTGAATATTACAGCCTGGGGGGATTAAATGTTTCTCCTGATAATAAGCTGGTGGCTTTTGGAGTTGATACAGTAAGCAGGAGAAATTATACTATCCAGGTGAAAAACCTGGAAACAGGAGAAATAAGGGCTGAAAAAATTCTTGTCACTACCGGTGGTTCTACCTGGGCAAATGATAATAAAACTTTGTTTTATACAAAAAAGGACGAAAAAACTTTGCGTTCCAACAGGATCTATAAACATATTCTGGGAACCGATCCTCAAATGGATGAGCTTGTATTTGAAGAAAAAGATGAGACCTTCAATACCTATATCTACAAATCTAAATCCCGAAAATATTTAATTATTGGCTCCAACAGTACTCTTACCAGCGAGTATAGAATTTTGGAAGCTGATAATCCTGAAGGAGAATTCAGGATTTTCCATTCACGCGAAAGAGGACTGGAATATGGGATTAGTCATTATGGGCAAAGCTTTTATATTCTTACGAATAAAGATGGAGCTCATAATTTTAAGCTAATGAAAACCCCTGTAGAAAAAACATCTGCAGAAAACTGGTTAGATGTGGTGCCTCACAGGGAGGATTATCTATTGGAAGATATTGACATATTTGAAAAATATCTGGTAATAAGTGAAAGAAATAACGGTTTAAACAAGATTAGGATCACGAGGTGGGATAATGGAGATATTTTTTACCTTCCTTTTGATAATGAAACCTATACAGCCTATACGAGTATTAATCCCGATTTTAATACCGATATATTAAGGTACACCTATAACTCTTTGAATACTCCAACCTCTGTAGTGGATTTCAATATGAAGACCAGGGTAAAGACTGTTTTAAAAGAACAGGAAGTACTGGGAGATGATTTTGATAAAGATAATTACCAGACAGAAAGGATTTGGGCCACTGCCCAGGACGGTACTAAAATTCCGGTTTCAGTAATTTATAAAAAGGGAATTGTAAAGGATGGAACTAATTCATTACTCCAATATGCCTATGGCTCATACGGTTCAACCATAGATCCTTATTTTTCCAGTGCCAGGCTTTCCTTGCTGGACCGGGGTTTTATTTACGCAATTGCACATATTCGCGGCGGAGAATACTTAGGTCGTAGATGGTACGAAGAAGGAAAGTTGCTTAGTAAAATAAACACTTTTACAGATTTTATAGATGTTTCCAAACATCTTATTGAGGAGAAATACACATCATCCAAACATTTGTATGCAATGGGTGGTTCGGCAGGAGGATTATTAATAGGAGCGGTTATAAATATGAAGCCAAAACTTTATAATGGGGTAATTGCTGCAGTTCCTTTTGTAGATGTTATTACCACAATGCTGGATGATACTATCCCTTTAACTACAGGGGAATATGATGAGTGGGGAAATCCAAATGATAAAGAGTATTACGATTATATGCTGTCTTATTCTCCTTATGATAATGTAAAGGAACAGGAGTATCCCAATATACTTGTAACAACAGGTTTACACGATTCCCAGGTGCAGTATTGGGAGCCGGCTAAGTGGGTGGCAAAGTTACGGGATCTTAAAACCGATAGCAACATTTTATTATTTCACACAAATATGGATGCAGGACACGGTGGGTCTTCCGGCAGGTTCGAAGCCTTAAAAGAGGTAGCGGAAGAGTACGCTTTTTTGCTGGATCTGGAAGGAATTAAAGATTAATTAAAATATTTCCTGTAAATTTGACCATAAATTATTAAGATTTTTTTAACTTTCTTTATTAATTTGTAACTGAATAATGGGTTAGAACTTCATTTTATGAAAGAAGAAATTCAGGTTTTTGACAATGTATTACAATTAATTGGAAACACTCCTCTAATACATTTAAATAAGATTACCGAAGGCTACAGTGGTAATTATTTTGCTAAAGTTGAAGCCTTTAATCCTGGTCATTCCACAAAAGACAGGATAGCCTTATATATTATTGAAGAGGCAGAAAGAACCGGAGTATTAAAACCGGGGGATACCATAATAGAAACTACTTCGGGAAATACAGGGTTTAGCATTGCCATGGTTAGCATAATTAAAGGTTATGAATGCATACTTGCCGTAAGTTCAAAATCGTCTCAGGATAAAATTGATATGCTTAAAACAATGGGGGCAAAGGTATATGTGTGCCCGGCCCACGTTTCGGCAGATGATCCACGTTCTTACTATCAGGTTGCAAAACGGTTGCATGAGGAAAGAAAAGGTTCAGTTTATATTAACCAGTATTTTAATGAGCTCAATATTGATGCTCACTACAATTCTACGGGACCAGAGATTTGGAAACAAACAGAAGGTAAAATTACTCATCTTATTGCCTGCAGTGGAACCGGGGGGACTATCTCCGGAACTGCAAAATATTTAAAAGAACAAAATCCCGATGTAAGAATTATAGGTATAGATGCCTATGGATCTGTCCTGAAGAAATATCATGAAACAAGGGAATTTGATTCTAAAGAAATATATCCGTACCGAATTGAAGGTTTAGGCAAGAATTTAATACCTACTGCTACAGATTTTGATATTGTAGATCGTTTTATAAAGGTTACAGATGAAGAGAGTGCTCATACTGCAAGAGAAATAGCAAGAACTGAAGGTTTATTTGTGGGTTATACCAGTGGGGCAGCTATGCAGGGTGTAAAACAGCTCAATGAAGAAGGGGAATTTAATCCAAACAGTTGTGTGGTAATTATTTTTCCTGATCATGGTTCCCGGTATATGAGTAAAGTTTACAGTGATAGCTGGATGGCTGAGCAAGGGTTCTTTGATACGAAAAACGAACAGGAAGTTCAAACTATTGAATTCATAAAATAAGGAGCAGGAAGTCTTTTAAAAAACAACTGCATCCTTCAAGGATGCTTTTGTTTATAATACAGCAGGGAACCCTGTTAAAATTGTACAATTAAGTTGCATTTGATTACTTTTGCAGCTTGTAAAACAGAAGATCCATGAGAGATTTATTTGATAAAATATACAAAGATAAAGGTCCATTAGGTAAATGGGCAGAACAGGCAGAAGGATACTTTGTATTCCCAAAGCTAGAAGGTCCAATTTCTAACAGAATGAGATTTAGAGGGCAGGAGGTAATTACCTGGAGTATTAATGATTATTTAGGCCTTGCCAATCATCCCGAAGTTAGAAAAGTAGATGCAGAAGCTGCTGCCGAATATGGGTCTGCTTATCCTATGGGAGCAAGGATGATGAGTGGCCATACAGATCTTCATGAAAAGCTTCAGGAAGAATTAGCTGCTTTTGTTCATAAAGAAGCCGCCTATTTATTAAATTTTGGATATCAGGGAATGGTATCTACCATCGATGCTTTAGTCTCAAAAGCCGATGTTATTGTATATGATATAGATGCTCATGCCTGTATTATAGATGGTGTAAGTCTACACCTTGGGCAGCGTTTCACTTATAAACATAACGATCTTGAAAGTATTGAAAAAAATCTTCAACGTGCTACTAAAATATGTGAACAAACAGGAGGAGGAATTCTTGTTATTTCTGAAGGTGTTTTTGGTATGCGCGGTGAGCAGGGAAAACTAAAGGAAATTGTTGCTCTTAAAAAGAAATATAATTTCAGATTATTTGTAGATGACGCTCATGGCTTTGGAACACTTGGAAAAACAGGTGCCGGGGCTGGAGAGGAACAGGGAATTCAGGATGATATCGATGTGTATTTTGCAACTTTCGCAAAATCTTTAGCAAGTACAGGTGCTTTTATAGCAGGTGATAAAGAGATCATGGATTATCTAAAATACAATTTAAGATCACAAATGTTTGCCAAATCTTTACAAATGCAACTAGTGGTAGGAGCATTAAAAAGATTAGATATGCTTAGAACAATGCCCGAGTTAAAGAATAAACTTTGGGAAAATGTGAATGCATTACAATCAGGATTAAAAAACAAAGGATTTGATATTGGAACCACCCAAAGTTGTGTGACCCCGGTTTATTTACAGGGAAGTATTCCTGAAGCAATGGCTCTTGTAAAAGACCTTCGTGAGAATTATGGTGTATTTTGTTCAATAGTAGTATATCCTGTAATTCCAAAAGGATTGATCCTCTTGAGAATGATTCCTACTGCAACTCATACTTTAGAGGATATTGAAATAACACTGGATGCCTTTTCTTCTATTCGTGAAAGATTGGAGAATGGAACTTATAAAAGATTATCTGAAGCGCTTATGGCAGCTGCAGAAAATTCTTAAAATTTTCAATCACAGATTAAAAAAATCCGCTGAAAAAGCGGATTTTTAGTTTTATAGAAGTTGTGTTATGTTTATCCTTTTCAGAAAAGTTCTTTTTATTCATTGGGAACCCCAAGGAATTCATCTTGTTTATGCATATCAAAACGATAGGAAAATCCTGCTGCAACCTGCCATCTGGAAGGCGTATTTTTAAAATTAACCAGTCCTGAAATATCAATTTGAAGATCGTCACTCAACAAATACGCTAAACCTGTTCTTGCAATATCATCAGCATAAATATCACTAATAATCCCCTGATACTCCAAAAACCCGGCGAATTTGGGATTAAATGCGTGAGTTAATGTAACAATTCCTGCAAAGGAAGGAAAATCACTTCCCAGCTTATCTGCAATAATATTAGTGACTAAAACCCAGCCGCCATTCCAGTTGTTCTGTGTTACCAGGGCTACTTTAGGTGTAAAATTACTTTCACCTTCATTTAAGTAAGGATTATCGCCAAATGAAAAATTTGCCCCCGCATAAACAGATACAGCAGGAATCAATGTCTTCCATTTAAACCTTTGGTTTGCTTTCCAACTGTAAAGATTTGGTTTATCAGGTTCCAAACTTTTCCAGGGATCATAAATTAGGTATTTAAGACCCAAAGTATTAGTTCTGAAATTGCTTTGTTTAAATTCCGCCTCCCTGTTTCCTACTGGTATGGTAGTCGTTTCGGCCTGGAAAGAACCTGACAGGCTTACTTCCAGCGCTTCAAAAAATAACCCGTATCTAACAAAATAATCAGTTCCAAAAATTTCTGTATCAGTTCGTCTCAGGATGTGGTTATCATTGCCATAATATCCCCCAATCTCGAATTGAAGCACATTGGTTCCCACAGAAAAAGCTCCCTGGGAATTCCCCGGCCTGTTTGAATTTATAGTATCAGTATATTGAGCATTTGCAATAAATCCTGTAAGAAAAAGGATGGATGTTAGTAGAACGAATTTGCTTTTGTTTCGCATGAAATGAGCTTTAGGTCTTATCAAATATAGAAGATTTAATTATTTTTTACAGCGATTAATACTGATTTTGTCTAAGTATAATAGTAATTTTGCAAAAATTGAAGAATAATGGAGGAAGCCTCTTTTCAAAGTGTCTTAAGAGTAATTTTAATTATTTTGCTGATCTATTTCGGATTAAAAATAATAATCCGGTGGTTTGGTCCTATGATTTTAAAGTATATCCTAAAGAGATTGGGCAAAAAATTTCAGCAACAATTCAATCAGCAGTTTAATCAACAGCCGCGGGAAAAAACCAGGAAGGCGGGAGATGTAGTCATTGAAAAAAAACCGTCAGAAAACAGGAAGACCAACAATACTACCGGCGAGTATATCGATTTCGAAGAAATTGATTAATTTTCCTACCTCTCAAATTATAAAGAATGTTTAAGTCCTTAAAAGGTTTACTTCCCCATATTTTAGTACTTATTGGTTTTATAATAGCTGCCCTGGCTTACTTTAACCCTGTACTTCAGGGTAAAGAAATATTCCAGAGCGATATTGTCCAATATATAGGAATGGCGAAAGAACAGAATGACTTTCGTGCAGAAACCGGAGAAGAACCCTACTGGACAGACGCGGCTTTTGGAGGGATGCCTACCTACCAATTAGGCGCTAATTATCCTCACAACTATGTGAAAAAGTTAGATTCTGTCCTACGATTTTTACCGCGTCCTGCAGATTATCTTTTTCTTTATTTTCTAGGTTTTTATATACTTCTACTCGTTTTAAAGCTTGATTATAAACTGGCTTTTCTTGGAGCCTTAGCTTTTGGTTTCTCCACTTACCTAATTATTATTCTTGGAGTAGGACATAATGCCAAAGCACATGCCATTGCATATATGCCTATGGTTTTAGCAGGAATTCTCCTGTGCTTTAGGGGAAAATTAATAGCAGGATTCTTACTGCTGGCCTTTGCAATGGCCTTGGAAATAGGCGCCAATCACTTCCAGATGACGTATTATTTACTATTGCTGGTGATCGTTCTCGGGATCGTGTATTTGGTTGATGCTTATCGAAAAAAGGAGATGCCTAGTTATTTTAAAGCAATTGGAGTTATGATTATTGCCGTGATCCTAGCTATCGGTGCAAATGCAACAAATTTACTTGCGACTCAACAATATGCTTCGTTTAGTACAAGAGGCGATACAGGATTATCTATTACTGCAGAAGGAGCAGAAAAGCCTTCAGCGGGATTGGAATTCGATTATATCACCGAATATAGCTACGGCATTCTGGAAACCTTTAATCTCTTTATCCCGAGGTTTATGGGAGGTTCCAGTTCTGAGGCTTTAGATGAAAATTCAGAACTGTATAACCAGTTATTAGCCATGGGTGCAAGTCCTGTGCAGGCGAAAGATTATGTGCAAAACTCTCCGACTTATTGGGGAGACCAACCGTTTGTTGGTGCTCCCGCTTATATAGGCGCGACCGTATTATTTCTTTTTGTCTTTGCACTTTTTCTTGTAAAGGGAAGGTTGAAGTGGTGGGTTGTGGGAGGTGCTATACTAGCCCTGCTTCTATCCTGGGGAAAGAATTTTGGTTTCTTTACAGAATTCTTTATTGATTTTGTTCCTCTGTACAATAAATTCCGTGCAGTTTCTTCTATTCAGGTAATTATTGAGTTGGTAGTTCCACTCTTTGGTATTTACGGTCTTTATAGATTATTTGGTGAGCATGATAAACCTGAAGAAAAAGAAGAGGCTCTAAAATGGGCAACATTAATTACCGCAGGCATTGCTTTAATTTTCATTCTTTTCAAATCGGTTCTTTTTAATTTTAGCGGTGGTAATGATGCTATTTATATCCAGCAGATGGGTGCCGAATTCGTAAGAGCATTAAAGGAAGATCGTAAGGCTGTTTTTACTGCAGATACTATTAGATCCTTAATCTTTGTTCTGCTATCGGCTTTATTGATATGGCTATACCTTAAAAATAAAGCAGGCAAAAATTTGATAGTAGCAGGATTTGTACTTCTAATTTTAGCCGATTTAGTTCCGGTGGATAGGAGGTATGTCAATAACGAAGACTTTGTGGCTGCACGACAAATGAATCAGCCTTTTCAACCCACTGAGGCCGATAATTTAATCTTACAGGACACGGGGCATTACAGGGTCTTTGATTTGGCTGAAAGTCCTTTTAATACCGGTAGAACCTCGTATTTCCACAATTCCATTGGAGGATACCACGCAGCGAAACCAGGAAGGATGCAGGATCTTTTTGATTTCTATATTTCTAAGAACAATATGGAAGTTTTGAATATGCTCAATGTAAAATATTTCATCATTCCTACTGAAGAGGGAATACAGGCACAACAAAATCCTGATGCTTATGGAAATGCCTGGTTTGTGGAAAATGTAAAATTTGTTGAGAATGCCAATGAAGAAATAGTGGCTTTAGGAGAAATAGATCCCGCTTCTACTGCTGTAGTAAATAACAAGTTTAAAGATGAAATTCCAGCAACTATATCAAAAGACTCCCTATCCTCCTTAGAGCTCGTTCAACAACGGCCTAATGAATTGATTTATAATTCATCCAATGCTGGTGAAAGCCTGGCAGTTTTTTCTGAAATGTATTATCCAAATGGCTGGAATGTTTATATAGATGGAGAAGAAGCTTCTCATTTTCCGGCTAATTATGTATTGCGGGCAATGGTAATTCCAGCCGGGGAACATACTATAACTTTTAAATTTGAACCTGAAGTTGTTGAAACTGGAAGTACCATTTCATTGGCAAGTTCAGTAATTCTTTTCCTGCTGTTAATCGGCGGAATTTTCTTTAGCTTTAGAAGGGAAAAAGCCTGATTTCTTCTGAAGGAAAAGCTTTAAACATTTATATGAAGAAAATCCTGATTATCACCTACTACTGGCCTCCTGCGGGTGGTCCCGGAGTTCAGCGGTGGCTGAAGTTTGTGAAGTATTTCAGGGATTTTGGAATAGAACCTCACGTATATATTCCTGAAAACCCGGATTATCCTCTTTTGGATGAAAGCCTGGTAAAGGAAATAGAAGGAGACCCAATAATTTTACAGCATAAGATTTTTGAACCTTATGCACTGGCCAAAATTTTCTCCAGAAAGCAAACGGAAAAAATAAGTTCGGGAATAATAAATGAAAAAAGCCGGCAGGGTATAATCCAGAAACTGTTGTTATACATTCGCGGAAATTTTTTTATTCCCGATGCAAGAGTTTTATGGGTAAAACCTTCTGTAAAGTTTCTTTTAGGATATCTTCAAAAAAATCAAATCGAAACTATAGTTACCACAGGGCCTCCACATAGCCTTCATCTCATTGGTTTAGAATTAAAGAAAAATTTACATATTAGGTGGTATGCCGATTTTCGCGATCCCTGGACAAAAATTGGATATCATAAAAAGCTGAAACTCAATGCCCGATCCCTAAAGAAACATGTGGAGATGGAGAGCGAAGTATTAAATTCTGCCGATCATATAATTACCACCAGCTTTACCACGAAAGCAGAATTTTCTTTAATTACTTCTAAACCCATAAGTGTCATAACAAATGGGTTTGAACAAGTTTCCTTGAACCAGGTTGAAAGGGATGAGAAGTTCTCTTTGGTACATATAGGCTCCCTGCTTTCAGGTAGAAATCCACATAATCTTTGGCAGGTACTTTCTGAATTAGTAGTAGAAAGTGAGAATTTTAAAAACTTTTTTATACTTAAGTTAGTAGGTACTATTAGTGAGGAGGTACTAAGATCTATTAGAGAATTTGGTTTGTCCTCAAATCTGGAAATTCAGGGGTACGTTGATCATCGGGAAGCTTTAAAGATTCAGCGTAAAGCCCAGGTCTTACTGTTGGTGGAAATAGACAGTGAGGAAACCAGAGGCATAATTCCGGGGAAATTATTTGAATATTTAGCTGCAGAACGTCCTGTTGTTGCCGTAGGACCCGAAAAGTGGGACGTGGAGAGAATACTCGAAGACACAAGAGCAGGTACGACCTTTAATTATAACTCTTACGAAAATCTAAAAAACCAGATACTTACTTATTTTGATCGTTATTTAGAAAATACTCTTGAGCCTGAAATTCAGGGTATAGACCAGTACAGCAGAAAGTATTTAACAGGAAAAATGGCAGACCTACTAAAGAAAAACCAGTAATGGGTGTAATAATTAATCAGTCATTTAAAAATGTCGTTACTACGTATTTTGGTTTCGGAATTGGCGCGGTTAATACTTTATTTCTGTTTACATATTTCCTTGAAAAAGAATATTACGGACTAATCAGCTTCTTACTTTCTGCAGCAAATTTGATCTGGCCGTTTATGGCTTTTGGTGTCCATAATACGCTCGTAAAATTTTATACTTCCTATAAAGAAAAGGAGGAGCGGGATAAACTACTCAATCTGGTATTAATACTTCCGGTTATTGTTTCGGTTATACTTGGTTTTATTGGCTGGATGAGTTACGATGTATTGCTCAATTACTTCGAAGCGGGTAATGAACTGGTAAAGCCTTACATCTGGTTAATATTTGTCATAGCTGTAGCAACGGCTTATTTCGAAGTATTTTTTGCCTGGTCTAAAGTCAACTACCAAAGTGTATTTGGTAATTTCATGAAAGAAGTATTTCATAGAATCTGTATCACTCTGCTGTTATTGGCGGTATACCTTAATTGGCTCAGCGTGCATTATTTTATCTATGCTACTGCAATGGTGTTTGTTTTAAGAGCCTTTGCTATGCAGCTTTATGCCTTCTCCCTTTACCGGCCAAAGTTTTCCTTTCAGTTTCCGAAGAACAGGATTGCAGTTTTCAAATATTCAGCTTTAATTCTCATTGCAGGCTCTGTAGCAATGATCCTTCTGGATCTGGACAAAGTAATGATAGAACATTATCTACCTATTGGCGAGGTGGCTGTTTACGGAATTGCTGTTTATATTGCTACCGTTATTTCTGTTCCGCAAAAAGCAATGCATCAGATAACCCATCCGTTGACTGCCGATCTTTTGAATTCTAAAGATAAACCGGCTCTTAAAGATCTTTACGAAAGAAGTTCCTTAACCTTGCTGGTGGTGAGTGCGCTGATTTTTATTTTAATAATTGTCAATTTAAATCAGTTATATGAACTTATACCTGAAGAATACAGCATAAGTACTGCCATAGTGCTTTTAATTTCCCTGGTTAAATTGTATGATAATATGCTGGGAAATAACAACAGCATTCTTTTTAATTCAGATTATTACAGGCTTGTCCTATTAATAGGTGTGGTACTGGCTGTTCTTGCTTTTATTTTCAATCTTTTATTAATTCCACGATTTGGAATAATGGGAGCAGCAGTTGCTACCTTTCTGGCTTTTTTTATTTATAACACCGCTAAGATTTACCTCGTTTATTCTAAGTTTAAGATGCAGCCTTTTTCCACGGGAACATTATATATTTTAATTTTCTCCGGAATTTTAACTGCGGGATTTTATTACTGGGAATTTCCCTTTCATCCCCTTGTTAATATAGCTTTAAAAGCTCTTTTGGTTACTTTACTTTATCTCGGGTTCGCATTTAAGTTTAAATTCTCTGAAGACATTAATGCGCTAATTCTAAAATACCTGAGGAAGTAAAGTCCGTAAAAACGGAAACCCTCCAGGATTCTTGCGAATACCTGAAGGGATTTCCTAACTAACCAACCAAAAATTTAAAATATTTTATCTGTTTCCTCTTCCTCTTGAGCTTGTTGTATCATTGTTTGATCTTGTGGAAGGAACTACTTCCCTTGATCTTACTGTAGAAGAAGTTCTTCCTCTTTCTATTGTCTCTCCCTGAGTTCTAACATTGCTGCTGCTTTCTCTTGAAGGAGTTGTTACCGTACTCTGTCTTCGCTGCGGGGTAGCTGTATTTTCCCTTACAGCTCTTCTTGAAGACTGCTGAGAATCAACTCTTTCCTGAACCTGGACTCTGTTCGGCTCACGATACTCAGGAACCGCAGTTCTTACCTGGTCTGTAGTTCTTCCTCTTTGAGAGTTTACTGCAGCTTCATGAATTCTAAGGTTTTCAGTTTCCCTTTGAGAACGTCCTGAATAAGTGCTTTGGGTTGATCTTCGTCCTTCATTAACAGTAGACCTCACCACATCCTCATTTGTATAGCTTCGGGTCACATTTTCAGATGATCTTACCTGGGGAGTTACATCCCTTTGTTCATTTGTTCTTCTTCCATAATTATAGGCAACATTTTGTTGGCCAGGACGGTAGAAGTTGTTTTTATTATAGTAATAGTTATTTACCTGATAATAATTAGTAAAGTATCCATAATCATATCTTATTGGCTCATAAAAAGCTCTGTAAGGCTCATAATAAACAACTCTGTAGTTTGCATGTGGCCGGGCATAAAATTGATGCCAGGGCCTGTAAACATAATGCTGATTATAATTATTTATAAATCCTACATATCGAACAGGACGATTAAACCTGTTGTATTTTACTATCATTCCGCCAATTCTGGCAATATTTCCTGAATGGTTATAATCTATAAGTACATTTCCTGCCTGGATAATTCTTCCGTAGTAGTCATAATAGACAGGTACACTTTCAATTTGTATTACAGCTCCATAATCGTCGTATTGTACAAAGCCATCGTAGTTGTATCCTGAATTATAACTGAATCCTCGGTTCCCGGGGAAATTCATTACTGATGTTCGGGAGAATCTGGGATCGAAATAGAAATCAAATTCCCCGTTTGGATATACTGCAAATTCAACTCCCCGTTCTACGAAAATAAATGCCTCACCGTAGTTGTTATAAGAGGGAAAAGATTTTGAAGTACTCGCTGAAGTCGTCCATCCTACAAAGAATAAAGCGACTAAAAGTGTCAAGTTTTTCATAATGGAAAATTTAAGTTATTAATTAATTATTTTGGACGACACTTAATAGAATACAAAGTACGTGCCAAAACCCTGTTAATTAGTTTATACTTAAATTATCCTGTGCTAGTAGATATTAAAGCTTTTCTTTAAGAAAAGGTGCAGTATAAGATTCAGAATTAGCAGCAATTTCTTCGGGAGTACCTTCGGCTATTTTTCTTCCGCCGGTTTCTCCTCCTTCCAGTCCAAGATCAATAACATAATCTGCACATTTCACAAGGTCCATATTATGTTCAATAACAATAACTGAATGTCCATTGGCAATAAGAGCATTGAAAGACTTCAATAACTTCTGAATATCATGAAAATGTAATCCTGTAGTAGGTTCATCAAAAATGAACAGAGCCTTTTCTTTACTAATTCCCTTTACTAAAAAGGATGCTAATTTTATACGCTGTGCTTCACCACCAGAAAGGGTAGAGGAGCTTTGTCCCAGTTGGACATAACCCAGTCCAACATCCTGTAGAGGTTTTAGTTTATTCGTGATCTTTTTTTCGCCGAACTTCTTAAAGAAAAGGATGGCATCATCAATCGTCATTTTTAATACATCATCGATGTTCTTTTCTTCGAAAGTTACCTCAAGTACTTCTTTCTTAAATCGTTTACCATTACAGGTTTCACATTCCAGGTGAACATCTGCCATAAACTGCATTTCAATAGTTACTTCGCCTTCCCCTTTACAGGTATCACAACGGCCTCCATCTACGTTAAACGAAAAATGCTTAGGCTGGAACCCTCTAATATTAGAAAGCTTTTGGTTCGAAAAAAGATTCCTGATATCATCATAAGCTTTTATATAAGTGACCGGATTGGACCTGGAAGATCTTCCAATTGGGTTTTGATCAACAAATTCAATGGTAGTTAGATTTTTATAATCCCCCTCAATACCGGTAAACTGGCCTGCTTTATCACCATGCCCACCAATTTCTTTTTGAAGAGCAGGGTAGAGGATCTTTTTTATCAAGGTACTTTTTCCACTTCCTGAAACTCCAGTTACAGCCGTAAATACTCCAAGAGGAAAAGTGACATCAATATTTTTTAAATTGTTTTCCCTGGCACCGGTGATCTTTACGAACTGCTTGTACTTTCGGCGTTGTTTAGGCACTTCAATTCTCATCGAATTATTCAGGTACTGCGCAGTAAGAGAATCAGATTTTAGAATTTGATTAAAAGTTCCTGTAGCAACAACTTCACCACCGTTAGTTCCTGCTTCAGGCCCTATATCTATAATTTCATCTGCAGCTTTCATGATATCCTCATCATGTTCTACGACAATAACAGTATTTCCAAGATTCCGGAGATTTTCCAGAACCCCGATTAATCTTTTGGTATCCTTAGGGTGTAAACCTATAGAGGGTTCATCAAGAATATACATTGAACCCACAAGGCTGCTTCCAAGAGAAGTTGCCAAATTGATCCTTTGGGATTCCCCTCCAGACAAGGTGTTGGATTTTCGGTTCAATGTTAAATAATCCAAACCAACATTCGATAAAAACTGAAGCCTGTTCTTGATTTCAGCCAAAAGTCTTTTTGCTACCTGTGCATCAAATTCGTTCAGTTCAAGATGATCAAAAAACGCCCTTACTTTATCTAAAGGTTTTTCAACAAGATCTGTAATAGTCGCTCCACCAATTTTCACATAATTTGCTTCGGGTCTCAATCTTTTACCCTTACAAAGGGAACACTTTGTTTTCCCCCGATACCGGGAAAGCATTACGCGATTTTGAATCTTGTATGCTTTAGATTCTAAAAATTCAAAGAAACTGTTTAATCCTTCAAAATATTGATTACCATTCCATACCAGCTCTTTTTGCTCATCAGTTAGATCAAAATAGGGCTTATGAATAGGAA
>CAZXEY010000005.1:0-9062 GCA_964639695.1 uncultured Antarcticibacterium sp.
AGATTTCCCAGCAGTTTCATTTTAGGGTAATACGTGTTCACATAATCTGCCATTAATGAAATATGAATAGCATCGTAAACCCATTGTTCCTCCCGGGGATTTAGTAATAAGGTATTTTTTAGATAATTTTCTGTAACTGTTTTTAATTGCTTTAGGTCATATTGAAATCCATCGGGAAATGGCCGTAGAAAATGAGGTAATTGATTAAGGCCGTAGAGCGGATTGTTTAGGTAGTCCTCTCTTGTAACCAGCATCGTTTTATGAGGATATTTTCCTAACCTGGTCTCCAAGAATTTCAGGATCCTGTTTAGGATCATCCCTTTCATTCCCAGCATTAATCCGTCGTCATCGACATTAGTTAATACTTCCACATTATTAACTTCAATAGATTCGAATCTATATGTTTTTGTAAGGTACAGGGGAGTGTTTAAACGATCCTCACCAGATAAATAAGTTATTTTGTGGCCATTTTCGGTAACCATCTTTACCAGATGCAGGGGAGAGCCTACATAAAAATTAGGTGGGGTAGTTAATTTAATATCAATAGCTGCAGGTACTGTAAATTGATTTCCAAGATTTTTATTGCTGTAAACCTGCCAGCCGTTGTTGTATACCGCGGGGGTAATATACCAGTACCTCAATTTTAAATTTCCCTCATCATCGTAGCCGTACCGCGAAAATTTATCTGATGGTATCTTTACCAGATACAAAAAGTTCATAACAATTTTTTCGCCGGGATTCAAAGGCTCCTCAAGAGTAATTTTAATAAGATCGGGTGCTCCTTCAGGTCTTTCCCAAACAAAAGGTTTTATAACCTCATCGGTTATACTGAAGATTTTAGTAAAGCCTCTTTCTTCAGGGCGGGAGAAATGAAATCTCCTTAGGTAATCCTCTGCAAATCTTTTGGCCAAGGGAGTACCTTCATCTTTAAAACTATTTGGCCAGTCATTTAAATAAATTTCAGTTAGAGGTATAGCCGAAGAGTTCTCGTAAATAATTTCCTGCTGAATGTTTAAAGTTTGAGCGGAGTCTTTTAAAACTGCAGAAATATTTATTGCAGTTTGCCCAAAGCTTTGGCTGCTTATGAAGCAAATCAAAAGAAGCAACAGTATTATTTTATTATTCAAAGATTTGCAGGCATTAATATGTTACAACAATAAATTGCTTTTGTATTTCAAATCCGCGTTTAGAAATTCGGGCTAAGATTGTATTCATCATAAAATTTATCCAGGATCTCAATTACCTCATCCTCAGTATCTACTACGTGAAGAAGATCAATATCTCCATCACTTATATTTTGAAAGGTATCCAGTAAGGTAGTTCTTACCCAGTCAATTAAACCTCCCCAAAAATCGGTTCCTACCAGGATAATTGGAAACTTATCAATTTTATTGGTTTGAATTAAAGTAATGGCCTCGAAAAGCTCATCTAATGTTCCAAACCCACCCGGCATAACAACGAATCCCTGAGAATATTTCACGAACATTACTTTTCTAACAAAAAAGTAATCAAAATCAAGGCTTTTATCTCTGTCTATATAAGGATTATCATGTTGTTCAAAAGGAAGGTCTATATTTAAACCTACAGAAGTTCCTCCTGCCAAATGTGCGCCTTTATTTCCAGCTTCCATTATACCCGGGCCACCACCTGTTATGACTCCATAGCCATGATCCACAATTTTTTGAGCAATCCTCTCGGTTAGTTTGTAATATTTATGATCTGGTTTTGTCCTGGCAGAACCAAAGATAGAAACGCAAGGTCCAATCTGGCTTAGCTTTTCATAACCTTTAACAAATTCACCCATTATTTTAAAAATAGCCCAGGAATCATTGGTTTTAATTTCATTCCAGGCTTTATTTCCTTGTTTTGCTCTCATTTTCGTTTATCAGAAATTAATTTAATTCTGGCCTTAAATATTTTGCAGTATAACTTGTTTTATGTTTTGCTACTTCTTCGGGAGTTCCTTTAACTATGACTTCCCCACCATTCTTCCCGCCTTCGTAACCTATGTCTATAATATAATCTGCTATTTTAATCACGTCCATATTATGTTCAATAATTAAAACGGTATTTCCTTTATTGGCTAATTTATTTAATACTTCCATCAATACCCGTATATCTTCAAAATGTAGCCCGGTGGTAGGTTCATCCAGAATATAAAAGGTATTTCCCGTATCTCTCTTTGATAGTTCGGTGGCCAGCTTTATTCTTTGTGCTTCCCCTCCCGAAAGGGTAGTGCTTTGCTGTCCAAGGGTTATATAGCCCAAACCAACGTCCTGTATGTTCTTTAATTTACGATAGATCTTAGGAATGAGTTCAAAAAACTCTGTAGATTCATTGATCGTCATATCCAGGACATCGCTTATTGATTTTCCTTTATACCGAATCTCAAGCGTTTCCCGATTAAATCTTTTTCCCTGGCAGGTTTCACATTCCACATAAACATCGGGTAAAAAATTCATTTCTATAACTCTTAAACCTCCTCCTTTACAGGTTTCACAGCGTCCCCCTTTAACATTGAAACTGAATCTTCCCGGTTTATAACCTCTAATTAAAGCTTCAGGAGTTTTGGCAAAAAGGTTTCGAATTTCAGAAAAAACTCCTGTGTAGGTGGCAGGGTTTGATCTTGGAGTACGACCAATAGGGGCCTGATTGATATCTATCACCTTATCAAGATGTTCCAATCCTTTAATGCTTTTGTAAGGCATAGGTACTTTTACCCCGTTAAAATAATGAGCATTCATTATAGGGTAAAGGGTTTCATTAATAAGAGTAGATTTTCCACTTCCTGAAACTCCCGTAACGGCAATCATTTTACCTAAAGGTATTTCAATAGAAACATTTTTAAGATTATTTCCCGTTGCCCCGGTTAAAACTACTTTTTTCCCATTACCTTTTCTTCTTTTGGCAGGAATTTCAATTTTCTTAGAACCATTTAAGTAAGAGGCAGTGATCGTATTATGTTTTTTTATTTCTGAAGGGCTTCCCTGGCTAATGATCTCACCACCAAATTTACCGGCTCTGGGACCAATATCTATAACATGATCTGCACGCTCAATCATATCTTTATCATGCTCTACAACTATAACAGAATTTCCTAAATCCCGTAGGGCTAGAAGGGAGTTGATCAATTTTTCATTGTCTCGCTGGTGGAGGCCAATACTGGGTTCATCCAGGATATATAAAACACCTACCAACTGGGAACCTATTTGAGTTGCAAGCCTGATTCGCTGGGCTTCTCCTCCCGATAAAGATTTTGAACTTCTGTTTAAAGAGAGGTAAGTAAGGCCTACATCAATTAGAAACTGAAGCCTGGTTTTTATTTCCTTTATTACTTCGGAAGCTATTTGAATTTGTTTATCAGATAATTTTTCGCTGATGGTAGAGAACCAGTTAGCCAGATCTGTAATATCTTTATTTGCCAGTTCAGCGATACTAAGTCCGTTTACTTTAAAGAACAATGATTCCTTTTTTAAGCGGGAACCTTCACAATCGGGACATAAAATTTTGTCCATATATTCCTTGGCCCATCGAACAAGAGATGTTGACTCATTATTATTAAAGGTAGCTTCAATAAAAGTGGCAACTCCTTCAAAATCAATTTTAAATTCCCTGGTAATTCCAAGGGTTTGTGAAGGTTTGGTGAATTTTTCTTTCCCACCAAAAAGGATCATTTCCAGTGCCGGTTCCGGAATTTTATTTACAGGGTCACTCAATTTAAAATCAAATCGTTCCCCTATCAATTCAAGTTGGGAAAATACCCAGTTTTTCTTTTGGGGCCCATGGGGAGCTAAGGCTCCGCTTTTAATAGACTTGGATTTATCTGGTATTAATTTGTCAACATTTACTTTATATAATGAACCTATCCCGTTACAGGTAGGACAGGCTCCTTTGGGAGAATTAAAAGAGAAGTTATTTGGCTCGGGGTCGGGATAGGAAATTCCTGTTGTTGGACACATTAAATTCCGGCTAAAGTAGCGAACTTCATTTCCATCCTGCTCCAGTACCATCAGGACATTTTCACCGTGGTACATAGCAGTTTTTATACTTTCATCCAGTCTCTTCTGGGCATCTGCGTTTTCATCTATTTTTAACCGATCTACTACAATTTCAATATCGTGGGTTTTATAACGGTCGAGTTTCATTCCTTTAACCAGATCTCTTATCTCACCATCTACCCTAACTTTTAAAAATCCTTGTTTAGATATTTGTTCGAACAATTCCCTGTAATGCCCTTTCCTGGATCGTACTACAGGGGCAAGAATGTTAATGCGTTTATTATTAAAATTTTCAACAATGAGCTCTTTAATTTGCTCATCATTATAGGAAACCATTTTCTCCCCTGTATTGTAGCTGTAAGCATCAGAGGCACGGGCGAAAAGTAATCTTAAAAAATCGTATATCTCAGTTATGGTCCCAACGGTACTGCGGGGATTTTTACTGGTAGTCTTTTGTTCAATTGCAATAACAGGGGAGAGACCTTCAATTTTATCTACATCGGGTCTTTCCAATCCTCCTAAAAACTGGCGGGCATAAGCAGAAAAAGTTTCTATATAACGACGTTGCCCTTCAGCATATATAGTATCAAATGCAAGAGAAGATTTTCCCGAACCCGATAATCCTGTTATTACAACTAATTTTTCGCGGGGTATCGTAACATCAATATTTTTTAAATTATGTACTCTGGCCCCTAATACTTCTATATTTTCTTCAGCTATAGCCATATATTTATTAAAGGGGGCAAAGGTACTTAAACTGTTGCTAATTAAAAAGAAAGCTCCCGTTGCTACTGTTAAATTAAATCTAATTAAATCAGTCAGCTTTTATATACCTGCTGCAGATTTTGCTATTTTTTAAGAAAGAAAGATAAATAAATGCTAAACTCCTATTAACGGAAGTGTTTCTTATCTTAATTGATATATATTTGAACTCGTTAACATTCCCCCGGAAGGTTTTATGCTGTTAGCTTTTAAACTTTTCCTTTTTTATATCCCCACCCCGTTAGTTGCTTTTTTAGGCTGTTTAATTATACCCCATATAATTAATCGTCTTAGAATTTAATACCCCCAACCCGAATTTACTAAAGAGAACCTATGCGAAATGCTGTGTAATTTTATTATTACGAGGTATATGAAAATGGAAAAAAAACAATTACTAATGATTAGTAACAATAGCAATTTTGTTACAGGATTAAAAGAAGGACTTAGCCAGCAATTTGAAATTAACACAGCTAATTCATTGCCTACGGGTTACCACACAGCATTAAATTTGTTACCCGATGTTATTGTAATCGATCAAGCATCTCTTAGTTCTCAAAACTTTAAAAACCTTTCCAATTTCAAATCCACTCATTTTTTAAACAAGTGCTGGTTAATTATGTATTCAGAGGATAAATCAAGAGGTGGGGTGGATAAATATTTTAAAGGAGTGGTTGATGAAGTTGTTTATGCTTCCTCCAATTTTAATAATATTATTTCAAAAATAATTAACCGGGCCCAGGCAAATGTTACTCTCACCAATTACTGGAAAGATGCTTTTATGGGGTTGTTCAATTTAATGGCTAATCCCGTTGTTCTGTTACAACAGGAAGATATAGTTTCTATGAACGACAGCTTTAAAAAAACCTTTAAAATTGAAGATGCCGAAGGGGCAAAGCTTACAGATTTTGTAAACTGTGAGAATAAGGCAAAAGTAAAGGAAAGCCTTAGAAATTTTGCCAGAGGGAAACATATGAAGGCAGTTACAAAAACTTCTTTAAAATTAAAAAATAACAAAATCAGAAACGCAAAGATCAGTTTTTCCAAGTTAGATAAGATGATAAATGGACAGTATATTATGATGATTCATTTTATAGGTGAGGAAAATTTAGTTACCGAGGATATAGGAACCAGCTCTAAAATGGTAGAAAACTGTTTTGAAGAAAATACAGAATTGGCAAGTTTCAATTTTACCAAGCGGGAAAAGGAAATCATTCAGCTTTTATGCAAGGGTTATAAAACTAAGGAAATTTCTGAGACCCTTTTTATATCCCCAAAGACTATTGAAAAGCACAGAGCAAATATTATTAAAAGAACCAATTCAGAAACAATTTTGGAAAGTATTATTTATGCCATTAATCATAATTTAGTCGAAGTTAACTATGCCTGAAAAATTATGGGGGATTTCCCCTATAGTATTAAAGGATGGAGTATTGTAAGTTTATAACTGAGATTTCGCCCCCCGGCACGCCAATCTCATTTCCATCCCTTATACGGTTATTCAACTGGTAATTCACTCGTGAAGAGTATTTACATATATAATTTATTAACCATTCTATCTATTAATTTAAATCAATTCATTATGAAACAATTAAAACTTAGTATTGCTTTCTTAGCAGTATTTTCAATGCTCTTTACATCATGTAGTAAAGATGAAGTAGCAGGCGCTGATGCAGAAAAAGCAACCCTGTCCTTTGGTGCTATGGTAACCGATATGGCAACTACGCGTGCCGCTACTAAAGATCACCTGTCCGATTTTCCGGAATGTTCAGATGATACTCCTTTTTATGTAGAGATCGTTCTTATGCAGGGAGACAATGAAGTTGTAGGAACATCAGAGGATCCTTACCGCGTAAATTTAGCTCCTGGTCAGGTATTTACTGTAGAGGATCCAATGCTTGAATTAACACCAGGAAATTATACTCTGGATCATTTTGCAGTTTATAATGAGGCTGGAACCTTAATTTGGGTAGCTCCAAGAAATGGAGGATTATTAGCGGGGTATGTTGATACTGCACTGCCTATGAACATTAGTCTGGGCGCAGGAGTAAAAAAATATGTAGACGTAGATGTATTATGTTTTGATAACCGGGAAGTAAATGAATACGGTTATTTATTCTATGAATTAAATCCCAATGTAGCTCTAGAATTTTGCTTCTTTGCAAATTTCTGTATAGGTCAAAGACATTATACGGCTAATTATACTGTAAGCATCTGGAAAGGAACAGATGATAGCGGGGAATTATTATACAACGAAGTGCCAAACCAAACAGGTACTAATAGTCAGGGAGATTTCTTTGCATCTCCACTATGTTTTGCGTTACCAGATAATACTAATGTAAACCAACCTTATTTATATTATGAAGTAACGTTGCAGGATTGGATGGGTAATTATGGAGATGTATCTCAGGATGTTATTTCAGGTACGTTAACCAAGCAGGATATCCTTGATAACTTTGTTGGAGCAAATAATGTAAATTATGAGCATTTAAGATTTGGATGTGGAACAACGCCTCCTCCAGCAGATGACGATAATGATGGTGTACCAAATGACGATGATAATTGTATGAATACACCTAATCCAGAACAGGAAGATACTGATGGTGATGGAATTGGTGACGCTTGTGATAATGATGACAATACCGGTGGTGATGATTGCGAAACTGCAATTATGTTTGGAGATACAGAATTAAATGATCTTGCCGGAGTTCCAGCTAGCCGTTGGGGTTGGGTTGAATATTTCTCTGGAGATGAATTAGTAGATGGAACATATGAATTTCCATTTTATGCAGCTGCGGGACAAAACCTTCCTTCAAACGGATATCAGGCCGGAACTGTAACAGTAATTGTTGAAGGACTTAATGTCTATGTTCAAATTGAAATGGATGATGCAGATTTAACTGAAGCACATGTTTATTTCAGTAATAACAGCGCACCTTCTACTGCAGCATTTGGACAATGGACTACCAACTTAGGAGCTAACCCTTCTACAGATGGAAATATTGCCTCATATACTCGTGATTCTCTAGATAGCGATTTCTATTTAGGTTTCCACGGAGTTGTATGTAGATAATTAAATAAACTGTCCGGAATTTTTCTTCCGGACAGTTTTTAATTTATTAACAATCCCTTTTTATTAGATATCTGTTGAGTGCAGAAGCTATTCTGATCACTCCCGGGGATTTTTTTGCCAATAATTTTATTAACCATTTAAATATTTATTAACCAAAACTATTCACTTATGAAAAAATTTAAACACTACTTAGCTTTCATGGCTGTTTTTGCTATGGTTTTTACCTCCTGTAGTAAGGACGAAGTAAACACTAATGGCCTTGATTCAGAAAAGGCAACCCTTTCCTTTGGGGCAATTTTAGAAGGAATGAACAACGGCAGAGCTGCTGAAAAAGCTCATTTAGACGGATTTCCTGAATGTTCAGATGCCGCTGCCTCTTACGTAGAAATCGTATTGTCACAGGGAGGAACTGAAGTTGTGGGAACTTCAGAAGATCCTCATAGAGTAGATTTAGCACCTGGACAAAATTTTACTGTAGAAGATGCAGCTTTAGAACTTGTTCCGGGTAATTACGTATTAACCCATTTCATGGTTTATAGTGCCAATGGTACTTTAATCTGGACCGCTCCCATAAATGGAAGCCCAATGGCTGGTTATGTAGATACCGCACTTCCTATGGATATTAGCTTAGGTGCAGGAGTCAAAAAATATGTTGAAGTAGATGTTCTTTGCTTTGATAACAGAGATGTAAATGAATATGGATACCTTTTCTTTGAGGTAGACCAGAATAGAGCAATAGAGTTCTGTATTTTCGGAAATTACTGTGCTCCTAATGGAAGACATTATACTGCAGCTTACTCAGTAAATGTTTGGTCCTGGTCTAATGGACAAAGAGGTACTCAACTATATACCAATCTTGAAAGTACTGTAGCTGTTAATAATGATGGAGATTATGCAGCTTCACCCCTTTGTGTTGCTTTGCCAGACAGAGAAGGAGAAGATGAATATTATTTCGAAATCACTTTAATGGATGCTCCATCTTATGGAGATGTTGAAAACAGAATCATTAGAAAAGGTGTTATTACTGATGCTGAGGTTAAAAACTTCTTTGATGGAGATGGAAACTTAGATTACTATCACTTTAGAGTTGGATGTGAGAATAATGATTCACCACCAATTTTTCAGGATCCTGAATCTAATGCTGTTAGTTACAAAGCTTGTTTAACTCCTATCAATGACTCAGGTTCTCTTGCCTTTGCTTATTTTGAATTTGAGAATAATACTCTTAAAGC
>CAZXEY010000005.1:9162-14615 GCA_964639695.1 uncultured Antarcticibacterium sp.
ACTCAGGTTCTCTTGCCTTTGCTTATTTTGAATTTGAGAATAATACTCTTAAAGCCACAGTTCTTGCTACAGGAGTTACTCCAAACAAGCCACACCCACAGCACATACATGGGTTTACTGACGGAAGTGACGCTACATGTCCTCCAGCCAGCGCTGCAGGTGGAGATGGCTTAATTAGCGTTGCGGAAGGTGCTCCATTTTATGGACCAATATTACTTCCCCTTGATTATGCAAATGGTGATTTCCCGGTTGCCAACAGCGCAGGACATTATATCTATGAAAGAACTTTCAACATGAGCGCTGCCAGTTTACCTGGCCCAGAAAGCCTTGCTGTTGTAGTTCATGGTAGAATGGTAAATGGTGAATATGTCGCCACCTTACCGGTCGCTTGCGGTGAAGTTACAGATCATACCGATATGGATATGTAAAAATTTCCTTTGCTTAAAATCCAATTGCTCAAAAAATTAGGCAGTTGGATTTAAGGCAAAAACAATTTTAGATTATTAACCATTTTTAAATATAATTATTATGAAAAATTTCAAACTATTTTATGCCTATCTGGCGGTATTCGCTATGGTTTTCACGTCCTGTAGTAAGGATGAAATGGGAAGCGCTATTGATTCAGAAAAAGCAACCCTATCCTTTGGGGCTATTTTAGAAGGCATGAATACGGGCAGAGCTGCTGAAAAAGCCCATTTAGATGGATTTCCAGAATGTTCAGATGCCGCTGCCGCTTATGTGGAGATCGTTTTAATGCAGGGAGGAACTGAGGTTGTAGGAACTTCAGAAGATCCTTACAGAGTTGATCTTGCACCAGGACAAAATTTTACTGTAGAGGATGCAGCTTTAGAACTTGTTCCTGGAAATTACAGTCTTGAACATTTTATGGTGTATAGTGCCGATGGTACTTTAATCTGGACAGCTCCAATCAATGGAAGCCCAATGGCCGGATATGTAGATACTGCACTTCCTTTGAACATTAGCCTTGGGGCAGGAGTCAAAAAATATGTTGAAGTTGATGTTCTTTGCTTTGATAACAGAGATGTAAACGAATATGGGTACCTATTCTTTGAGGTAGACCAAAACAGGGCTATCGAATTCTGTATTTTTGGAAACTACTGTGATTCAACAGGAAGACACTTTACTGCAGCTTACTCTGTAGATGTTTGGTCATGGTCTAACGGGCAAATGGGAGCTCAGTTATATGACAATCTTGAAAGCGATGTAACTATAGACAATAATGGCGATTATACCGCTTCTCCACTTTGTGTGGCTTTACCAGATAGAGAAGGAATGGATCAATATTATTTTGAGATTACTTTAATGGATGCAGATTCATATGGAGATGTTGAAAATAGAATTATTAGATCTGGTGTGGTAACTGATGGAGAAGTTAAAGAATTCTTTAATGGAGCAAATGATGTTGAATACTACCACTTTAGAACAGGATGTGAAAATTCTGACTCAGTGCCGTTATTACAGGATCCTGATTCTGATGCTGTTGTTTATAAAAGCGTAGCAACTTCAATAAATAATTCAGGATCGTATGCTTACACATATTATGTTTTTGATGATAACAAATTAACTGCAACTGTTTTAGCAGGTGGAGTAACTCCTAACAAAGCCCACCCACAGCACATCCACGGATTTACGGATGGAAGTGATGCAGTATGTCCTCCAGCAAGTGCGGCCGGGGCAGATGGTTTAATAAGTCTTGAAGAAGGAGCTCCCTTTTATGGGCCGGTATTAGTTTCATTAAATTATGCCAATGGTGACTTTCCTGTTGCCAACAGTGCAGGAAAATACCTTTATCAAAGAACCTTTGATATGGGTGTAAACGATCTTCCCGGTCCTGAAAGTTTAGTGACCGTTGTTCATGGAAGAATGGTAGACGGAGAATACGTAGCTACTTTACCAGTGGCTTGCGGCGAAGTTTACGAAGTAGAATAATATTGAAAGGCTGGGAAATTTAATTTTTCCCAGCCTTTTTAATAGTTGTTGTTTTAACCAAATTCAAATTTATTATGAAAAAAATCAAACAATTTATATCCTTTTTTGTTGTTTTTGCGCTGGTGTTTGCATCGTGTAGTAAAGAAGAGGCAGGAAATGGAATAGATTCAGAAAAGGCTACCTTATCATTTGGAGCCATTTTAACAGATATGGCAACTAACCGTGCCGCATCTAAAGCCCATTTAGCCGATTTTCCTGAATGTACCGTCGACGCTCCTGTTTATGTGGAGGTTGTACTTATGCAAGGTGAGGATTATATAGTGGGAACCGAAGATGAGCCTTACAGGGTGGATCTTGCAGCGGGAGAAATATTTACTGTAGAGGATCCTGAACTGGAATTGATTCCCGGTACCTATAATCTTACACATTTTGCGGTATATAATGCAGAGGGGGATGTTATTTGGATAGCTCCAAGAGCAAACGGTTCGTTGGCTGGTTATGTTGATAGCACATTACCAATGGCAATTAATTTAGGTCCTGGTGTAAAAAAATATGTAGACGTATCAGTACTTTGTTTTGATAACAGGGATGTCAATGAATACGGATACCTGTTTTATGAGCTTAATACGAATGTAGCATTGGAATTTTGTTTCTTCGCAAATTATTGTGATTCAACCGGTAGACATTTCCCGGCACGATACAGCGTTAACATCTGGAAAGGCCTAAATGCAAACGGAACACCTTTATATACAAACGTAGAAAACAATGTTTCACAATATGATAATGGGGATTTCTATGCATCACCTTTATGTTTTGCATTACCAGATAATGATGATGTAAATGAAGATTACCTGTATTATGAAGTAACTCTTCTTGACTGGGATGATAATTACGGAACTGTTCCTGCCGGAACAAAAATAACCGGAACTCTTTCCAAGCAGGATATTCTTAACAACTTTGGAGATGGTGATGAAGTGGAATACGAACACATAAGATTTGGATGTGGTGATGATGGAAATGGTGGAGGAGAAACTCCAACTGATTCAGATAATGATGGAATTCCAGATTCTGAAGATGACTGTGATAATGAAGCAGGACCTGCATCTAATAATGGATGCCCTGTAGTAACCTGTGATCAAACAGATGCTAATGCAGATTGTGACAACGATGGAGTTCTGAACAAATGCGATAGGGATAATCCAAATTACAACACTTTTGACTGTGATGGAGATACTGTTTTAAACGGTCAGGATGGCTGTCCTTCCGTTGCCGGACCTGTATCTAATAATGGATGTCCTGTAACAGCTTGTGATAAAACAGATCCTAATGCCGATTGTGATAACGATGGTACACTAAATAAATGCGATACTGATAATCCAAATTATGGCACTTTTGACTGTGATGGAGATAACGTTCTAAACTCTGTAGATAATTGTGATGATGTAGCGGGACCTGCATCTAATAATGGATGCCCTGTAGCAGCTTGTGATCAAACAGATCCTAATGCTGACTGCGATAATGATGGAGTATTGAACAAGTGCGATAGTGATAATCCTAATTACGACACTTTTGACTGTGATGGGGATAATGTTCTTAATTCTGTAGATAACTGTCCAACAGTGGCAGGATTAGTTAATAACAATGGTTGTCCAGCTTCAGAATGTATATCTGCAGCTCCTGAAGGATGTACCACCTTTACTCAGGTTTATAATGTCACCAGTACATTTGATATAATTGAAGAATCTTACGGTGATTTCCTTATTGAAATTGCCAATGGAGAATTATTTGTAGGTTATACACCAGTTGCTCCTTTTAATGTACAGGACATGCAGATCAAAGTAAATGGAGTATATTATTGTGCAGATGCAAATAATATAGTTCCTGCTGATGGTGCCTTTGTTGTAGTGGATGGAATTACTGCCAGTGATCTACCTTTATCGATGGAAGTAAAGATTAATGCCTGTGATATTCAATAGGTCATAAAGAATAACTTCCGTAAGTTGGTCAGCCGGGGGGATGACCACTTGCGAAGTTAGTTTTATTAATTGCTTCAATTCTTATATTGAAGTATTAATAGAAGAGGCTGTTCGGGAAACCGGACAGCTTTTTTTGTTAAATTTTTTAAAAAGCTAATTAAAAGTTAATTACCGTATTATTTTTTTGTATGTTTACCGACGAAATACAAAAAAAGACGACAAACTACCTCCCCCCCACGGTTTTTCTTCTTTTGGCGAAGTTTTCTAAACTGCCTATTTATTAATTAGGGTGAAGGTGGCTATGATACCTTCTACTATAATTAAATTTAAGTGGAAAAACAAAACTTCGTTTTTTACAGATTAACTTAAAAGGCCTTTTGTTAATTTTTAAATGAAGCAATTTAATAACCTCAAATTCATTTTAACTTTTCTAACCCCTTAGCCAATCAAATTTTAAAGGCTTATTAATTCTTATCCCCACTTATGAGAAATTTAAATCTTTTGTTTTTACTACCGGCTCTTGCTTTTCTGTCCTGTAGTGATGAACAGTTAACCCCCGAAACCTCAGAAGAGCAATTTGTTTACACCAATCTGGAAGCTAATGTAGAATTAGCTTTTCCTGATGAAATTGGAATGGTCTCCACTTATTACTATGCCGGTCAAAAGCTGTTACTGGAGGAAGTAAACGGAGAATTTGTTTATGAAGGAGATATTATGTTCTCTCCCGATATGCTTACCAACAAAGAAGAACAACTGGTATACCAGCCAGGAGAGAAGGTTTCTGAAAAAAGTGTTGGAAGAACAGCCGGAAGATGGCCAAACAACACTGTATTCTATGCTATTGATCCTAATTTATCTGGACAAACCAGAGTTACAGATGCGATTAAACATTGGGAATCTAATACCAATATCAAGTTCGTACAACGAACCAGCCAGTCAAATTATATAAATTTTACTACAGGTACGGGTTGTTCTTCTTATGTAGGAATGATTGGAGGAAAGCAAAATATTACTTTATCCACCAGCTGTACAACAGGTAGTACAATCCATGAAATAGGACATGCTATTGGCCTTTGGCACGAACAAAGCAGGGTTGACAGGAGCAATCACATCGTTATAAACTATGATAATATCCAGACAGGAAGAGAGCATAATTTCCAAACTTACCTGGAAAGCGGTGCAGATGGTAAAGAATTTACCAGTATACTCGATTTTGGTTCTATTATGATGTACGGTTCTTATTCTTTCTCTAAAAATGGATTACCTACTATTGTTAAAACAAATGGAAGCACGTATTCTGTTCAAAGAAGCTCTTTATCTACAGGAGACAAGGAAGGAATTAACGGAATGTATCCAAGTGGAACAGCAGAACCTACTTATATTAACGGTGAATACTATACAATTGCAGGTCTTACTGTATTACGATATAATGATCTTTGGTACTTACGAACCAGATTTGGCTTCAAAAGAGTGGAATTGATTAACGATCGCTGGTATTGGGTATAATGTTTAAAAATGTGAAGGTGT
>CAZXEY010000005.1:14625-28360 GCA_964639695.1 uncultured Antarcticibacterium sp.
GGTGTAGAAAAAAGTGTAGAATATTTCTACACTTTTTTTAAGCCCTTTGGGGAACTAATTTATTAGGTTTTTTCTCTGCTGGAAATTTAAAATTTAACACTCCTTTAAAACCTCCTTAAAACGTTAAAGGCGTAATTTTTAAACCAAGTATTTAAATTGAAAGCAGTCTTTTGATTTACTGTTTTAAAAAATAATAGGATGGCGGCAAGTGCAGGGGTTTATACCAATTTTAGCATCCATTTAAAATCATAAAAATTCACATTAAATATTAATAAGTAGGTTTATATGCTAAAATTACCTGTGCTGATAAAATTACTAGATTCTGACAATTAGAGATTTGCACTATTAAAGTGGGTTAAAATAACTTTTTTCATTTACAAGTGTGAATTAATGGTTTAAGTTCTTCCCTGAGACATTGTTAATTTTTTTTTGGAATGAAGTTTGAAACGATCCAACCTAATTAATAAATTTTTAACAATTGGCCAGATAGGCTTAAAATTCTTATCCCCACATGAGAAAATTGAAATTACTATTTTTACTACCGGCTCTTACTTTTTTATCCTGTAGTGAAGACCAAATTACCCCAGAAACATCGGAAGAACAGTTAATTAATGCCAACCTTGAAGCAAATGTTGAAGTTGCCTATCCTGATGAAATAGGTGCTGTTTCTCCATATTATTATGCTGGCCAAAAACTTATGATGGAAGAAATTGATGGAGAATTTGTCTATGAAGGAGACATTATATTTTCACCAGATATGCTTTCCAATAAGGAACAGGAACTGGTTTATGAACCAGGTGCCAAAATATCTGAAAAAAGTGTTGGGAGAACGGCGGGAAGATGGCCAAACAATACCGTTTTCTATGCTATTGATCCTAATCTTAGCGGTCAAACAAGAGTTACAGAAGCGATCCAGCATTGGGAAGCTAATACTAACATGAAATTCGTCCTTAGATCCAGCCAGTCTAACTATGTCTACTTTACAACTGGTTCGGGATGTTCCTCATATATTGGAATGATTGGAGGAAGACAAAATATTACTCTTTCAAGTAGCTGTACAACAGGAAGCACAATTCACGAAATTGGACACGCAGTAGGTTTATGGCACGAACAAAGCCGTGTTGACAGAAGCAACCATATCAAAATAAATTATTCGAATATCCAGAGTGGAAGAGAGCATAATTTCCAGACCTACCTGGAAAGTGGTTCTGATGGAAAAGAATATACCAGTACACTCGATTTTGGCTCGATAATGATGTATGGTCCTTATTCCTTTTCTGCTAATGGTTCTCCAACAATTGTAAAGACAGATGGTAGCGTCTATTCCGTGCAAAGATCTGTTTTATCTGCCGGTGATAAGCAGGGAATTAACGGTATGTATCCAAGTGGAACAACAGCTCCAACCTATATTAATGGCGAGTACTATACTATCTCAGGACTCACTGTTTTAAGATATAATGATCTTTGGTACCTGCGTACTAAGTATGGTTTTAAAAGAGTTGAACTTATTAATAACCGTTGGTATTGGGTGTAACTGCCTATTAAAAAGCATAAAAAAAGTGTAGATTTATCTACACTTTTTTTATGCTTTTTAATATTCTTACTTCTTGAAAATTTATTGTTTATTTAAAATCCTACAGCTGTATCATCACCTCTTTTGTCTGCTCCCCCTTCTAGTTTTCCATCAGGATTTCTTAAGATAGCATCTACTTTCCCGATAATCCTGGAATTGCCTTCAAAAATATTATACCCTTTTTCCTGAAGCTTTTCAAGAAGTAAAGCATCGAAAGCTTTTGGTTCAAACCATATCTCATCCGGTAACCATTGATGGTGGAAGCGGGGAGCGTTTACTGCTTCCTGCATGGTCATATCATATTCATAAACGTTCAAAATCGTTTGGAGTACAGAGGTAATAATTGTTGACCCTCCCGGAGATCCCACTGTCATCCAAAATTCCCCATCCTTTTCTACTATTGTGGGAGTCATAGAACTTAACATCCTCTTTTCAGGTTCTATTGAATTAGCTTCGGCTCCAATTAATCCGAACATATTTGGAACTCCCGGTTTTATACTAAAATCATCCATTTCATTGTTAAGAAAAAAACCTAACTCTTCTACATAAAGTTTTGAGCCATAAGCTCCATTTAAAGTGGAAGTTACAGCTATAGCATTTCCATAGGGATCTACTATAGAGTAGTGAGTAGTTTCATCACTTTCATAACCGTTAATCTTGCCGTGGGTAACTTCAGAAGAAGGAGTAGCCCGATCAAAGGAAAAGGATTCCATTCGTTGGTCTAAATAATCTTCGCTAATCAAAGTTGGTACAGGCACATCAAAAAAATCAGGATCTCCCAGATAAAAACTTCTGTCGGCATATGCTCGTCGCTCGGCTTCTGTTAAAACCTGGATGAATTTTAAGTTATTATGGCCATATTCAGCAATTGGATAATCTTCAATCATACCCATTATTTGTCCTAATGCAACTCCACCACTGGAAGGTGGCCCCATAGAAATAATTTTTAAATCCTTGTATTTAAAAGTGACAGGCTCTCTCCATACCGCTTCATATTTTTCCAGATCTTCAAGTGTTATGATGCTTCCATGACTTTTCAAAAAATCAATTAACTTTTTCCCGGTTTCCCCACCGTAATATTCAGATCGGCCATTTTTAGAGATCTTTTCGAGGGTATTAGCCAAAGCCAGATTTTTTATAGTATCACCAGGATTTATTTCTTTAGAATATAAAATTTCTCCTTGGTTTACTTCCCTGAACAGGTCTTTTGCTGAATTAAAACTGGCTGCCTGTCCTTCGGTAACCACATATCCATTTCTTGCCAGTTCTATCACCGGCTCAAGAATTTCACTTATAGGCATACTTCCAAATTTTTTATGTACTGCAAAAATTCCTGCAACTGTTCCAGGTACTCCAACCGCTAAAGGACCTAATTGGCTTTTCTGGGTCATAGCATCTCCATTTTCATCCAGGTACATATCCTTGGTAGAAGCCAAAGGTGCTTTTTCCCTAAAGTCAAGGGTGCCAATTTCTCCATCGGCTGTTCTGTAAACCATAAAACCTCCGCCACCAAGGCTCCCTGCAAAGGGATAAGCAACAGCAAGAGCCATTTCTGTAGCCACCATAGCATCAAAGGCGTTACCTCCTTTTTGCATAATATCGGAAGCTATTTGAGAAGCTTCTGCCCTGGCAGAAACTACCATTGCGTTATCTGTGACTAAACCAAACTGGGGGATAGTTTCAACATCTTCAAATTTCTCCGGTGATTTACAGGAGGAGGCTACAAGGAAGAAAAAAGTAATTCCAAAATATAAAATAGTAGTTTTAAAGCTGCTTAATTTTTTCATCGGTAAATCTTTTAACATCAGGAAAAAAAATAAAGAATTCTTGTTCAAATTGTGTGTAATTAATTTTAAGATCATTTATAGCGAGATCCATTTTTGATTTATTTGCAGTACGCCTGTTCATCTGGAAAAGGATTTTTCCTATACCTTCCAAAGTTGCGTAATTGTAAAGCCAGTTATCCTTTTCCATATAGGGTAGAAAATTTTGAACGCGTTTTGGTAAAATATCATAATTGCGGCGCAATAAGGTGTAAAAATCCTCTACATAAATATTGAGCGGTATAGTGGAAAATTGCGACCAGTTACACGCCAGAAAATGATCATAAAATATATCGATGATTACCGGACTATAGTGCCTGTAAGTATTAAATAATCGATTAGAACTTTCTCTAAAAGTAGGATGAACGTCGGTATAAGTATCAATAGCCCGGTGCAAAATTATTCCCTTCTGAATTTGTTTAGGAAAGGAAATAAATTTTTTTCCCTTTACGGAATCTGCTATAAAATTTCCAATTTTTATTTCATCATCTTCCGCAGAAAGATAAATATGGGCGAGATAATTCATTTCTCTAAGTTACTAATTTATTTATTTGGTTTTTATGGCTGTTATCTTTTGTCGTAAAGGGTTGAGGCTTGTATATTTGTTTTGAAAAAAAATCCGAAGAAAAAATAACACTATGAGCCTGATAAAATCTATTTCTGGAATAAGAGGTACTATTGGAGGTAAACCTTCAGAAAATCTTACGCCAATTGATGCTGTAAAATTTGCGGCTGCATATGGAACCTGGCTTAAAAAAAATTCTTCTAAGGAAATACTTAAGGTGGTTATTGGCAGGGACGCAAGAATATCTGGCGAAATGATTCAGCAACTGGTAATGAATACGCTGGTTGGATTAGGGATAGATGTGGTGGATCTTGGATTATCAACAACACCTACCGTGGAAATAGCAGTTCCTTTAGAAAAAGCAGATGGCGGTATAATTTTGACCGCAAGCCATAATCCCAAACAATGGAATGCTTTGAAGTTACTGAATCACAAAGGAGAGTTTCTAAATGGTGAGGAAGGAAAAAAGATTCTGGAATATGCAGAGAAGGAAGATTTTAATTTTTCGGAAGTTGATTTCTTGGGATCTGTTACTGTAATAGAAGATTATATTGACCGTCATATAGAGGAAGTTCTAAAATTAAAATTAGTGGATGCAGGGAAAGTTGCCGCTGCAAACTTCAAAGTGGTTGTTGACGCAGTAAATTCTACGGGAGGAATTGCCATACCTGCACTTCTTAAGAAAATGGGTGTGGAAGTTGTTGAGCTTTATTGTGAGCCTAATGGACATTTTCCTCATAATCCCGAACCTCTTAAAGAACACCTGGGGGATATATGTGAATTGGTGGTAAAGGAAAAAGCCGATCTTGGAATTGTGGTAGATCCCGATGTAGATCGTTTGGCAATTATTGATGAAAAAGGACAAATGTTTGGTGAAGAATATACCCTGGTAGCTTGTGCAGATTATGTGTTGGGGAAAACCCCTGGAAGCACTGTAAGTAATTTATCATCTTCCAGAGCTTTACGGGATCAAACCAACAAGCACGGGCAGGAATATAAAGCCAGTGCAGTGGGTGAGGTTAATGTGGTTCAATTGATGAAGGATTCTAATGCTGTAATTGGAGGAGAAGGAAATGGCGGAATAATTTATCCTGAAGCTCATTACGGTCGTGATAGTCTCGTGGGTGTTGCTTTGTTTCTTACACATCTAGCTGAAAAGAAGATTACAGTTTCTGCTCTAAAGGAAGAATATCCTGTTTATTTTATGAGTAAGAATAAAATTGAGTTAACTCCTGAAATTAATGTAGATGAGATCCTTGATCGGGTCCAAAAGAACCACCAGGATGAGGAAATTTCTACTGTTGACGGGGTTAAGATTGATTTTCCTGAAAATTGGGTTCATTTAAGAAAATCTAATACCGAACCAATAATTCGTATTTATACTGAAGCAAAATCTGAAAAAGAAGCGGAAGACCTTGCTCAAAAGATGATTGAGGAGATAAAAGCTATTGCTTTTTAAAATCTTTCGTAAAGGATTGAATTTTCAGGCTTGGCAGCATTTCTATGCTTCCATCTTTTATGTGTCCACAGGTAAAATTCCGGGGCTTTATAAATCTGCTTTTCCAGTTCTCTAAAATAATCGTTGGTAATTTTAAAGGGAGGTTCCTTTGCGGGTTCATAGCTAAGAGTGATAAAAGAAGCCTGGTAAAAACCTCTTTTCAACTTTTCCACATGAAGGTAAACAACTGCCATATCCAGATCTTTGGCTAAAATTTCTGCACCCATAAAAACGGGAGCTGTGGTTCCTAAAAATTGAGTCCAGTTTCGCGCCTTTTCTAATTTTGGAGATTGATCTGCTACCATTCCATAGACTCCTAAGATTCCCTCTTTTTGATATCTGGTTATTGTTTTTGTTGCTTCAGAAGTAGTAATAAGCTCCCCATCAAATCTCCCACGGATATCCTTAGCCATCTTATTAAAATATTTGTTCTGGATCTTTTTGTAAATTCCGAAGCCTCTATAGTCAAATCCATAAAGTTGGAGGGCATTCATCCATTCAAAACTGGCATAATGGCCACAAATAAGGATAATGCTTTTATCCATATCCCTAATTTTTTGAATTTCATTTAAATTGGTAAAGGAGAAGCGCCGCTTTAATTCATGATTTGAGATGGAGATACTTTTTACCATTTCCAGGAACATATCGCACATATGGCTGTAAAACTTTTTCCTGATAGTTTTTATCTCTTCAGAAGATTTTTCAGGGAATACCAGGTTTAAATTTTCAGTTACAGTTTTTTTACGATACCCAACCACGTGGTAAACCATGAAAAAGACAAAATCTGAAACTTTATAAAAAAGCGGAAATGGTAAAAGGGAAAGCAGCCAGAGAAAAGGGTAAACTAACCAAAAAACTAATCCTTGCATCAACAAAAAATTTTGGCAAATATATGGTATATTTGGCACTAAAGGTTGGTATCTATGGGTGAATTGGGTTTAGTTACAATTATTGTTATTGCTGCAAATGTGATAGTTTCTTTTAAAGGTTTTAATGATCCCGGGTTCTTTGAAAAATATAAATTTAATAGTGGAGAGATAAGAAGAGGTGCTAAATATCAAATTGTTTCCTCAGGTTTTCTTCACGTAGATACTTCGCACCTGTTCGTAAATATGCTTACGCTTTACTTCTTTGCCAATGTGGTGATCTTTGATCTTGGAGCTGTTGGTTTTTTAATCGTTTACCTGGCCAGCCTTATTTTGGGAAATCTTCTTAGCTATTATTTTCATAAAAATGAAGAGCACTACAATGCTGTTGGTGCCAGTGGTGCAGTAATGGGTATTTTGTATTCGGCGATATTATTGCGGCCAGACATGATGCTGGGGCTATTTTTTATAATTCCCATTCCTGCTTATGTATTTGGAATAGGATATTTGTTGTACACGCTCTATGGAATGAAACGCCGTACCGGGAATATTGGTCACGATGCCCATTTTGGCGGTGCCGTAGGAGGATTTATATTAACCCTGGTCTTAGCACCCTGGATCCTGCAAAATCATTTGCTTATGGTAATTTTACTGGCGATACCCATTGTAATATTATTTATTCTTCAAAAAACCGGGAAAATTTAAAATTTTGGCTCTTAAATTGCAGGTGTGGCATTATAACCGTTAAATATTCCTATTTTATGAAAAAATTTTTCCTGTTAGTTGCCATTTTTGCCACTTCTATGATTTATGCTCAACAAATTCCTTCTGAACCTATAGTTCTTGTGCAGGGAGAAGGCGTAGTAAAGGTTGTACCCGATGGCGTTGTTATTAAATCAAGAATAGAGACTGAAGGTGCAGATCCCCAGGAGGTAAAAAGAAAAAATGATGAAGTAGTTAATGCCATTATAAAATATTTAAAATCTGAAGATATATCAGCTAAGAATATTCAAACCGATTATGTAAACCTGAATAAAAATTATAATTACGATAATAAAAACTATAGCTATGTCGCCAATCAGGCTATATCCATAAAACTTGATGATCTTTCCAGATACGAAGAGATTATAAGCGGGTTGCTAGAGGCAGGTTTAAACAGAATAGATGGCATAGAATTTAAATCTTCTCATATTGAAAAATATAAATCTGAAGCCAGGAAAAAAGCGGTTCTAAATGCAAGGCAAAAGGCTGAAGAATACGCAACTGCGCTCGGACAAACTATAGGTAAGGCTATTACCATCAGTGAATTGGAGACCAATAATTATCAGCCCGTTTACAGGATGAATGAAATGATGAAGTCAGACTCTGCAGAGGCTGAAACTTTAGCACCGGGAGAAATGGAAATAACGGCAAAGGTATCTGTTGGATTTGAGCTTGATTAATAACAAATTTTAGAAAATTAAAAAGCCGCACAGTTACGTGCGGCTTCTTTATTTTAAAAAATGGATTTTATTTTTCCAGAAGCTCCTTTACCTTGGCTTCTAGATCATCTCCACGTAAACTTTTCGCAACGATAACACCATTTTCATCAAGTAAAAATTGTGCTGGTATGGCTTGTACTCCATATAATTGTGCAATTGGTTCCTGCCAGAATTGGAGGTGTGAAATTTGTGGCCAGGTAAGATTATCATCCTGGATTGCCTGCATCCACTGTTCTTTCTGGCCTGGCCTGTCTAAAGAAACTCCTACAATGTTAAATCCAGCATCATGGTATTTTTCATATACATTTACAATATTTGGATTTTCATCCCTGCAAGGTTTACACCAGGCTGCCCAAAAATCAATAAGAGTTACTTTTCCTAAAGAATTCTCAAGTGAAACTTCTTCGCCCTGGGGATTAGGTCCCGAAAAGGTTGGAGCCTTACTTCCTATCTCTACTGATAATAATTTTTGAAGATTTTGGTTTAAAGTAGAGGCAAGTGGAGTATCCTTCATTTCAGCAGAAAGAAGATCATACGATTCCTTAATTTCAGTAGCCGGTGCTCCCATACTTTGCATATCTGTTAGAGCAAGTACAGAGACGTAAGCATCAGGATTTTCCTTAATTATTTTCTTTTTAAATCCTAAATCACTTTCGCGCAATGCTCTTTCTTCAGCTTCTAGATTTGCCAAATTAGCAGAGTCCCTGTTGGTCATCATTTCATTTCGGTAATCATTTCTAATTCTGGCAACCTTCTTGTTTAAGGATTTTAGATGATTTAAATAGGTGTTAAATAATCGGTTTTCTTTTCCACCAGAAACTTTAGATGAATTTAAGCTATCCTTGTTAATTTCAAAATGAATAGGTTCATTTTCTGAGATATAAACAATATTACCGTTTAACCCGTTAATAGTTAGAAAGCTCAGTTTGGGTGTATCCACATCTGGAAGATCTATAGAAAATTTATTATCCTGAATTGCTACAGAATCAATAATTTTTGGCTGATTTATTTCATCCAGTTCAGAAATTCGCACCATCCTTCCATCTTCAATGGAATCAATATTACCGGTCACTGCATATCCTTCGAGATTTTTTTTACAACCTAAAAAACATAGAATTACAAGCGCTGTTAAGATTTTCTTCATTTCATAATAATTTGAAGCAAAAATAACCAACTACTTTTAAATGTGGCTTAAGTTTATAAAAAATTGTTAATTTGATATGTCGTGATAATGAGGCTTAAAAGAAATAGTAAATTTATCCGGATATTACTACTATGAAAGACCAGTTACAGGATTTTCCTTTAGATATAAAAATAAGTTTTCACAAAATTATTGAGAACTATAAGGAACAGATTGAAAAAGAATCTAATAGCATTTCCAAAAAGTATATTGAGGAGGTTTTAGAATACCTTTCTTCTTATCCTCAATTAGCCGAGGGTATTGACAATCCTAAAGATCTTAAAAAATACGAAGAGCCTATAAAAATATTACTGGATGATCTTTTTCCGGGGATTCTTACCAATAACGAGATCAAAGCTGCTTCATTACCTTTTCATGATATAGTTTTTTGTTCTTCTTCCCGTTTCCGAAAAATCCTGGATAATGCAGGTGAGGACTTCCAACTGGGAATGAGGAATATGAACGAGGATATGTATTATATCTACGGTTGTATCCTGGTCCTTAATCATCATTATGGATATAGTATCGATTTTTCAAGACCACTGTACTATGATATCCCCAATGAAAATGGAATTGTTAAACATTACAGGTTAGCAATAAATGCCGATTTTATTGACATAGATCCGGGAGAAGGTGCAAAAGAGATTTCAGATAAAGATGTAGATAAGCTTATACAAAATATTGAAGATATTGATCTGTGGAAAGAAATGTTTCCCCCCAGAAGCTGGATCTTTCGGGGATTTACCATTATAAATCTAACCGATGTTACCGTCGATGATGCCATTTCTGAACTTAAAACCACGTTATTACATCGCGAAGGTTCAGAAAAAAGTGAGCTCAATAAGTTCCAGGAGATATTCCGTTCTATTTATAAAATACCAGATCTAAGAGTTGGATTTACAGAATTCAATAAAAGAGAAATGATATTTGAGCGTATGAATAATAAAGATGCTCAAAGTTTTATACTCAATGAGGAGCTTGTTAGTGATTGTGCTACAGGAGTTTGTGAAACAGCCTTTAACAGGCTTATCGAGGAGCAACGGTATTTTACAATTGCTAATATTGATCATTACGCTCAAAAAAGTAATAATAACCTACTTTCTCAAAATTTAAAGAAGAGAAATGTAAAGAGCTGTATCCTGGCTCCTATTGCCAGTGGTACAGATTTATTAGGCGTTCTTGAGCTGGTATCGGAAAGGAAGAATGAGCTTAATAGTATAAATGCTATTAAACTTGATGATATTTTGCCATACATAGTCACTGCCGTTGAGCGTAATAGAACTGAACTCGAGAATAGGATTAAAGCTGTCATTCAAAGTGAGTGCACCTCAATACACCCTAGTGTATTGTGGATCTTTGAGAGAGAAGCAAAGCGGTTTATTAAGGATCTAGACGAGGATGGCCTGGCCTCTTTTAAAGATATTTCTTTCAAAGATGTCTATCCACTTTATGGTCAAATTGATATTGTAGCTTCTTCGGAAGCCCGAAATTCTGCCATTCAAAAGGATTTATTAAATCAATTAAACATTATTGAAGAAATTATTAATAAAGCTTTTGAAATTGAACGTCTGCCTATATATGATCAGGTAAACTTCAGGATTAAAGAATTTAAGGATGATTTGAACAGCAGCCTTAATGCCTCAAGTGAACAAAAGGTATTCAATTTGCTACAGCGGGAAGTGAACCCTTTAATGGAACATATTAGAAAACAATCTGATGAAATTGAGGAAATGGTTCAGGATTATCAACAAAAACTAAATCCTGAAACAGGTGTCATTTATGATCTAAGAAAGCATTATGATGAAACGGTTCAACGTATTAACAGGACAATGTCACGTTTTATTGATCGTAAACAGGTAGAAGCCCAAAAGATTTATCCTCATTATTTTGAGCGATATAAAACAGATGGTGTAGACCACAACATTTACATTGGTGCCTCTTTAACAAATAAGCCATTTAATAAAGTTTATTTGTATAACCTTAGGCTTTGGCAGTTGAGTACTATGTGTGAAATGGAAAACCGCTTTTACCAGTTACAAACATCTACTCCCATAAAACTGGATGCAGCTTCTCTAATCCTTGTTTTTAACAGTACTCTTTCTATTCGGTACAGGATGGATGAGAAAAAATTTGATGTGGATGGGACATACAATGCGAGGTATGAAATTATCAAAAAAAGAATTGATAAAGCGAATGTTAAGAACAGAGAGGAGCGAATTACTCAAAAAGGAAAAATAGTAATTGTATATTCTCAAAGCAGTGACGAAAGGGAATACCTAAGGTATATCAAATATTTACAGACAAAAAAATATTTGGGTGAAGAGGTAGAATTGCTTGAGCTGGAGGATGTACAGGGCGTTGTTGGTCTAAAAGCCATACGTGTAAATATTCTCTATACCCCAGACGAGCAAACGCCAGATAAAACTATAAGTTACGAAGGCTTAATGGATTACCTACATTAGATAAAACGCCACCACAAAGCTTAATACTGAAATTATGATTCCTATCATAAATACGGTATAGGTCAATCTTAGCAGAAAATATTTACGCTGCAGGACCTTTCCCAGTAAGTGGAGATCTAACATTAAAGATTCATAAACATAATCTTTATCCTTTAAAATTTCATGCATGGCCCATTTGAAGCGATCGAAGGGCATCTTATGAAAATTACCAAAAAATAGTAAGTTTACTTCTCTTTTTTCAACCTGCTCTGTTGTAAATTCTCCAGAGGTAACGTTGGGTCGTGTTGACATTATAGACAAAATAATGGAAGCCACGCTAAAGATTACTAAGATTAAGGTTGGAATAAGTAAATGTTTGTTGGTCACAGCATCCAGTTTGGGAATCAAATTGGCTAATGCAAGTGAAATAATAATTGCATTTACAGATAATAAGATATTCGCTTTAGTATCTGCAATATCACTTAACTTAATGTGATTTCTTAAAGTAACCCTGAACATGGATTGAATACTTCTGTCAGGATTCTCGTTTTTGTAATCAGCCTTCAGTTTAGCTTTTACTTTCTCCTTTTTTAACTTCCTTTTTTTCTTGCTTTGTTTCTGAAGTAAATTAGATAAATTCTCATCTTTTTTTGGCTTCCAGTTTTTTAAAGCATAATCTGTATAATACTTGTGATGCTCGGTAAATAAACTAATATTTTCCTTAAGCCATTCGGTAGAAGTATAGTTTTTAATATTAAGAAGTTGTAACTCCTGTCTTAAAAATTCACTTGTTTCTTCAAAATAATCTTTTGAAAGATGTGAACTATCGGCATCCCGAATAATTTGTTCGAGTTTACCTTTTGGAGGTGAATCAAATTTGGTAGCATTAATGCAGCTCACAACCTTATCAATGGTTTCCTGATCTGCATTATTCTTGGCAAGAAAATCCCTGGCAATGTTAATACTTTCCTCTTCGTGACCCTCAAACTTTACGGTGTACCCGGTATCATGAAGCCAGGCCGCCAATAATAAGGCTTCTTCTTCTTTAACATTTAATTGAGAATTCTCGATCAATTCTTTAGTACTTTTAACTACTCGTGACGTGTGATTGTAGTTGTGGTATATGTATGAATTGGGAAGTTTGTTTTGTAAAAGTTCTAGAACAAACTTATCTGCTTTTTCTACTAATTCTGTCATTAAACGTTCTGTTAAACTAGGTCCAAATTACAAAAAAAATCCTCTATTGAATTTGAATGAAAAAAAATAACATATTTCTAACGTTCCCCCTGATATTCATTTTACTTGGTTGCGCAACATCAGGTCCTAATTACAGAGAAGGTCAGCCCACAGATAATTTTAATTATCCTATGGGTAAGAAAATAGAAAAATCTTTTTACCTAATAGGTGATGGAGGTTATTCCCAGCCCGGGGGCAGTTCTGTCGGGTTAATTGCTCTTAAGAAGTACATTGATTCTGTTAAAGTCGAAGGGAATTATACAATCTTTCTTGGTGATAATATCTACCCGGTTGGTATGCCTGTAGAGTTATCTCCCAGAAGAGAGGAAGCAGAGTATAGATTAGCCGCCCAGGTTGATGCTGTGGAAAAATATAAAGGAAACATAATTTTCATTCCGGGAAATCACGATTGGTACAGCAAAGGGCTACCTGGTTTGGAACGACAAAAAGAATTTTTAGAAGAACAACTTGGGGACCAGTTAATCTGGACTCCAAAAATTGGGTGTGGCCTGGAATCTATTGAAATAAGTGACAATATCCAGTTGGTAGTAATAGATTCTCAATGGTTTTTAACCAATTGGGATCAACATCCACTAGTAAACAAAGATTGTGCAGAAATTAAGACCCGGGAGGCTTTACTTCTCGAGGTGGAATCAGAACTTAAGAAGAATCAAAATAAAACGGTAATAATTGCTCTTCACCATCCTCTATACACAAATGGAGTTCACGGGGGGCAGTACAGCTTAAATCAACATATATATCCCTCTCAAAAGAAAATTCCAATTCCTATATTAGGTTCTCTTGCAAATTTGATAAGGACTACTGGAGGTGTTTCTATTCAGGATGCCCAAAATCAAAGATATAAATCCATGGTGGACAGGTTGGAGACCATAGCCAAAGATGCAGAAAGAGTTGTTTTTGTTTCGGGGCATGAGCATTCATTGCAGTATATCATAAACAATGACATCAAACAAATAGTTTCAGGATCTGGATCTAAAGGAACCTATGTTTCGCTTAGTGATGATGCTTTATTTGTCTATGGAAACCAGGGATTTGCTGTTTATGATATTTT
>CAZXEY010000005.1:28370-47058 GCA_964639695.1 uncultured Antarcticibacterium sp.
GGATGGTTCCTCATGGGTAAGTTTTTTTGGAAATGAAAATAATGAACCCAAATTACTTTACCGGAAGGAAGTTCATTCTGCTCCCGAAGATTTCGATATTTCTGATCTTCCAGATAATGAGTTTCCAGAGAAAATAACTACTTCTATTTATACTGAAGATGAGACAAATAAAGGAGAGGTCTTTAAAACTATATGGGGAGAAAGGTATAGAGAGTTATATGGAACCAAGGTGAATTTAAATGTAGCTAATCTAAATACCTTATATGGGGGGTTGGAACCTATTCGAATGGGAGGAGGCCATCAAACGGTATCCCTTCGTGTTAAAGATAGCCTGGACAGGGAGTACAATTTAAGGCGAATTGAAAAAAATGCAGTTCAATACATACAAGCGGTAGCATTTAAGGATCGGGCAGTAGAAGATCAATTTAAAAATACAATTGCCGAAGATTTTCTTATGGATCTTTACACGGCTTCACACCCATATGCATTTTTAGCTATCCCAACATTATCTGATGCTGTGGGTTTAAACCATACTAATCCTGAAGTATTTTATCTTCCGAAGCAAAAAAAATTGGGAAAATACAATCAGGTACATGGGGATGATGTTTATATGATAGAGGAAAGGCCAGAGGAGAACTGGAAAGGAAAAACCAGCTTTGGAGAACCCAACCACGATATAGTAAGTACTGCGGGAATGTTTGAAAGATTGCGCAGGGATGAAAAGTATAAATTAAACGAAACAGCTTATGTAAAGGCCAGAATTTTTGACATGCTCGTGGGAGATTGGGATCGTCACCAGGACCAGTGGAGATGGGCAGAAATTGAAGATGAAGAAGGTAACAGAACTTTTGAACCCATACCAAGGGATCGAGACCAGGTTTTTTCAAATTTTGATGGAGCCTTCTTTGGGACTCTACGTGCTTTAGCCGGTTTTTCAAAACAGTTTGGTGTTTATGGGGAGGACATTAACGATGTAAAATGGTTCAATATTGCAGCCGTAGGACTTGATCGTGAATTAACACAAAATGTAGGAAAAGAGACCTGGATGGAACAGGCAAAGTTCATAAAAGAAAATATTACAGATGAAGTAATTGAAGAAGCTTTTTCAAAATTGCCTCCTGAAACCCGTGGCAAGGTTACTCAATCTTTAGTAAAAAATCTTAAAGGGAGAAGGGATAATATCATTGATATTACTGAACGGTATTATGATCATATGGCTTCATTAGCGGTAGTAACGGGAACTGATAAGGATGATCTTATTGAAATAATTAGAATGGATGGAGGGAGAACCCGGGTTGTCATATCCAGACTTAAAGACGGTGAAAAATCTGATTTGGTTAGTGATAAAATTTATAAAAAAGAAGAAACAAAGGAAATATGGATTTATGGTTTGGATGACGATGATATTTTTGAAGTTACTGGAGATGAAGACGATAATTTAATTTTTATACGAGCTATAGGTGGTCATAATAACGACATATACAGGGTTGCTCCCAATAGTGGAAAAAAGATAAAATTTTATGACCACAAATCTCTTCCAAACACCATAGAATCTAAGGGGGATGCTAAGTTCAGGTTTCGTGATATCTATGAACAAAATACATTTGATAAGGATAAGAAAACTTATACGGCAGGGTCAATTACTCCCGGTATAGGTTTTAATCCAGATGACGGGTTTAAAATCGGGTTGCGTTCTACATTTACTACCTATGGATTTAAAAGAAATCCATTTACTGCACAGCATACCTTCGCAGGTGGTTATTATTTTGCTACTCAGGGATTTGATCTTAGCTATAAAGGAGAATTTGCCTTGATTCTAGGAAGTTATAATCTGGCTGTGGGAGCAAATTTTACCAGCCCTACGTTTGCAAGTAATTTCTTTGGTTATGGTAATGAAACTATTAATCCCGATGAAGAACTTGGGTTAGATTACAACCGTACCAGGATAAGTAGAATAGGAGCTGAAGTAGGGTTTCAAAGGGATTCCCCATTTGGAAGCTATTTTAGCTATATGGCATCTATTGAGGGAGTTAAAGTGGATGAAACTGAGGGCCGGTTTATAACTGAAGAATTCGATATACAGGATCCGGAATTTTTTGAACGCAAAATTTTTGGTGGACTGGAAGGAACTTATAGGTACCAGAGTTATGACAGCTATTTGAACCCTACAAGAGGAATGAAATTTCAATTGATCCTTGGGGGTAAGGTAAACTTAAAGGATACAGATTTAAATTATGGCTACTTTAAGCATTACTGGGAATTTTATAATGCGGTGGTGAGGAGCCGTAAATTAGTATTAAACACCCGAATACAAACCCATATTAATTTGGGAGATGATTATGAATATTATCAGGCAGCTGTTCTTGGTGGTAACAACGGTTTACGGGGTTACCGTTTACAGAGGTTTGCAGGAAAAAGAGCTTTTGCGGCCGGGGCAGATCTACGGTATAGTTTTCCTGAATTTAAGACGTCTGTAGTACCTTTACAAATAGGGATCTTTGGAGGTTATGATGTGGGTAGAGTTTGGTTGGGTAATGAAGGTAGCAATATGTGGCATGACAGTTACGGTGGCGGATTTTGGGTAAATAGTGCTGAAGCCATTAGCGGAAAATTCAGTTTATTTGGTAGTAGTGAAGGCTGGAGATTTTCATTTGGATTTGGATTGAATTTCTAAAAGTCAGTAGTAAAATTTACAGACTAATAAAAAATCCACCGGCAGGTGGATTTTTTATTTTGGGTTTCAGGAAGAATTTATTCCTGCTGAGAGGTATTAGTAACAGAAAGTTTATTTGTAAAATCAATAGTCCTGATTGGAAAAGGAATATTAATGTTATGACCATCAAAAGCTTTTTTAAGCTCTATAATAGCAATATTTTTGGCCATTAAAAGATCTTTGTTTTTAATTGCATCTACCCAGAATCTTACTACAAAATTGATCGAGCTATCAGCAAACTCTTCATACATAAATTCAATTTCCTCTTTACCCGATTGAGGAAAAAATTTCATCATGGTATCAACTGTAAGTTTTTGGACAAATTCAAGATCAGAATCATAGGCAACCCCACAATTAAGCATAACCCGGGATCTGGGAGTTCTGGAGAAATTTTTAAAGGGTTCATCTATTAATTTTCCATTGGGAATAACGACATAATTATTATCTGCTCCTTTTATAATAACACTACGAAGAGTAATGTCGGTTACAAAGCCTGAAAATCCATTAGTTTCCACCCAATCTCCAATTTGTAGTTCTGGTAAAAAGCTTAAAATAACTCCGGAAAATGTGTTGTTTAGTGTCCCCTGAAGTGCCAGTCCTATAGCCAAACCAACTACTCCGGCACCGGCAAGTACAGAAGTTAGTACTTTATCCAAATTCAGTAATCCAAGGGCAATAAAAAATCCTAAAAGAATGATTATTACTTTTAGAACTTTTACTGTTATTTCTCTTATCGAATCCTGTTTAACTTTAAAGCGAAGGAGGCGGTCAAAGACTTTGGCTGCATACTTAGCAATAATTATAAATAGAATAAAAACAAGTATCGCGAGGATAAAGTTAGGAAGCCCAAGGATAAGTGAATCCAGCCATTCGGCCATTTTATCCCATAAACCGTTTATAGATTCGTTCAAATTAAATTCTTCCAAAAGCTATATTAATTAAATTATACCGGCTTATGATTTTCACTGGTTTTCATTTTCCATGCATCCAGCATCCAACTTGTTTTTTCCAACTCTCTTATATAAGCCCCAACTAAATCAATGGTTCCTTCATCTCCACCTTCCTCTGCAACCTTGGCCACTTTTCTTAACTGTTTTAAGAGGGTTCCGTGATCATTTAACAGAATTTCAATCATTTTAGAATCTGAAATGTCCGAGGCTGATTCTTTTATATTAGAAGCTTTTAAATAATCACTCAGGTTACTGGTTGGCTGAAATCTAAGAGTAAGAATTCTTTCAGCGATTTCATCAACCTTAAGTTTTGCATCATCATAAAGTTCTTCGAACTTTTCATGGAGATCAAAGAAATTCTTTCCTATCACATTCCAATGGAAATTTCTAAGTTTTTGATAGTATAAGTGATAATCGGCCAGAAGAATATTTAATTCTTTTACAGTGTCTGAAGTTTTTTTCTCGTCTAATCCTAAGTAACTCATAGTTTTTATTTATCAAAATTTAAATTGCAATTCAAAAATACAATTGTAAATATGCAGCAGCAACGATTTGAGTATTTTTAATATATAATTAACCATTCTATGATGGCCTATTCTCTTTAAGATCCAGCTTATCAAGCAACTCTTTTGAGACCTGGCCACTGTATATTCCGTAACCATCAACCAGGACCCCTTTTTTTCCATCCTCGGTAGTAATGGCAAATAAAATCGAGTTGTCGCCAGGATTACTGGGTCCTTCAAATCTTAAAACCTTATCGACGTTAAATTCGTGAGCAGCGTAGGTTTGTTGTTCATTTATTATTTCAATTTTTTCATCAAGAAGATTAAAATCGTATTCATATCCCTCTTCCAGCTTCAGTTTATTAATAGCCTGCGATAAAGTTCCGTAATCTTTCATCATTTTCATTATTGATTAATGGAAATAAGGTAGGTTCAAAGCCTGTATTTTCCAAGCTAATAGTAGCTTTTAGTATAAATTTAACTCCGGTTTAAAGACAGTTTATTCCTCCTTGTTTTGAGAGAAAAAACCGAAGGGAATAGCAAGGAAAATAAAAAGATACCAACCTGTCACAATCCCTATAATGGTAATGGCAGCCGCAACAATGTAAAACCAGTATTTTTTTAGGAAGGGCATGAGTTTATTTTAAAAGATATCTTATTAAGTATATATAATGACGGTTGATGGAGTCATTTATTTACTATCAATTTTTGTTTGAATAGATTTAATAAACCTCTTCTCTTTTTAAAATTTTTTTTATCGTTGAAATGTTTTTTAAAATCCATTTCATACTTATTGATTGTTCCAAAAGCAGGTCTTCTTCTTGCGTTGCCAATTTCCTGCCCAAAAATATTAGAAAAAAAAGCCTTCAATCTTTGAAGTTTTAAATGCTCTGGAAATTCATTATTGATAAATGCAGGCTCCTTAAGTATTGACAAATACAATTCTTCATTTTTATCAATTTCTTTAACTTTGAAGACCACCTCCTTTAAACTTTTATAATCGTGACAATTGATAAAAGACTTCGGGTTAAAATCTTTTGTAACTTCTGGATTACCCCAATAAATAGGAATAGTGTTAGTTATAAAAGCATGCATTATTTTTTCTGTAGTATATCCTGGGGAGGAGGAATTTTCAAACGCTATTGAAAATTTACATTGAGATTGAAAGTCAAGTTTGGAGAACATCCAGTTATTCGAACTTCTTTCCCCAATAGGTAAGGCAGTATTATTGAGATGCTTTCCCGGAGATAACACTTTTTTGTAATTACTTAACAATTTAAAAAAATGATCCCTAATTGGGTCGGCTTTAGAGTTTGAATATATAAAGTTACAAAAATGTTTTTTTTGCTTTACAATTTCCTCGTAGGGTATTGGTGCTACCATTATTAATTTCTCAAATTGTCTTTCATATAGAGCAAAATTGGGAAATCTTAAATATCTGTCTGCAAAGTGGAGTTGACTAAAACCAATTGCATAGTCACATAAATTAAAATCGGGAATGAGATTTTCCCCGGTGTAATAAATTTTAGTGCAGTTATAATTTAAAAAATTGGTGCCGTAACAAGAATAAATTAAAAACTCAGGATCATTTTCATCCAGGTCTACTTTAAATTCTTCAGTAATTATTTTTAAAAAAAAATTATTATGAAGTTCAAAACCGGGATAGAAATCAGTAAACCACAATTTTAATTTCTTCATATTAATTTTTTAAAAAGTTAAAGATAAATTTTCTAGAGCTCTTTAAAAAAATTGGCCTTTTATTATTTTAAAAAAAATTAAAATTTTAATAAATGAAGTATTCCACTATTAATCTTTGAAAATTATAAATTTGTTTATTAAAAACTTTTAAGTTTCTTATTATCTCACTTTATTGAATGTCATTAAGGAAAAAAGCAACAACAGGAATTGTCTGGACATTTGCCCAACAATTCGGCAATCAATTAATCGGTTTTATTGTTTCTGTTGTTCTTGCTAGAATACTACTGCCTGCGGAATTTGGTTTAATAGGAATGATTGCTGTTTTTATAGCTATTGGAAATACTTTACTTCATAGTGGACTCACAAAATCCTTAATACGGGGCGAGGACCTTGATCAAAGAGATTATTCTACAGTTTTTTATTTCAATCTCATAGCGAGTGTTCTGGTATATTTTTTTATATTTTTTCTGGCACCGCTTATTGCAGATTTTTATGAGGAGCAAATATTAGTAGATATCTTAAGAGTTTATTGTTTCACTTTTATTATTTCGGCATTTTCTGCAGTACAACTTGCAAGATTGACGAAAAGAATGGATTTTAAAACTCAGACAATTGTTGCAATTCCGGCAGCAATAATAGGAGGAATAGTAGGAATTTTTTTGGCCTTAAATGGATATGGCGTATGGAGTCTTGTATGGAGTAGTTTGATCACCAGCCTGGTTAACGCTTTTCAACTTTGGTTTTACTCAGAATGGACTCCTGTTTTATTATTTAACGTCAAAAAATTTAAATCCCACTTTAATTACGGGTATAAATTGACAATATCTGAATTATTGGACAGAGTATTTAATAATCTTTTTATAATTGTAATTGGGAAATATTTTTCGGCTGCGCAAGTGGGGTTTTATACACGTGCAGAAACTATGAATCAACTCCCCGTAAATAATATTTCCAATGCTCTTAATAAAGTCACATTTCCTTTATTCGTTTCCATTCAAAACGACAATATTCGGCTAAAAAGAGTTTACAAAAAGTTAATGCAGATGGTGGTTTTTATAATTTCTCCAATTCTTATTTTCCTAGCAGTTCTTGCAGAGCCCACTTTTAGATTCTTATTTACTGAAAAGTGGTTACCGGCAGTACCCTATTTCCAAATTCTTTGTGTAACAGGAATTTTATTTCCAATTCATTCCTATAATTTGAATATTCTTAATGTTAAAGGACGAAGTGATCTTTTTTTAAAACTTGAATTAATTAAAAAAGCTATTATAATTGTAACTATTATTATTACAATTCCTTTCGGAATTATTGCTTTACTTTATGGCCAGGTATTCATTTCTATACTGGCTTTCATTGTAAATTCAAAGTATACTGGAAGATTTATAAATTATTCGGCCCTACAACAAACCAGGGATGTAATTCCAATTATAGCTTTGGCTACATTTGCAGGCGGAGTAATTTTCATCTTTGATTATTTTACGTTTTTTTCCCAATTGGATATAATCAGGATTATTTGTGGTGGGATTGTCGGCACCCTAACCTATTTAATATTGGCTTATCTTTTAAAATTTGAAAGCTTGTTTGAAGCAAAAAAACTTCTATTTAATAAATGATACCAGTAACAAAAACCTTTTTACCTCCAATTGAAGAATACCGCCAAAAGCTTGACCAAATTTGGGAAAGCAATCAAATCTCCAACGGCGGAAATCTTTATTTCCAACTTGAAGATCAATTAAAAAGGCATTTAAAGGTTTCCAATATAATTTTAACTGCCAATGGTACTTTACCACTCCAAATTGCCTTAAAAGTTCTTGCAAAAAATGGAGAGGTCATAACCACACCTTTTAGTTACGTAGCTACAACATCTACTATTGTTTGGGAGAATTGTACTCCCGTCTTTGTTGACATTCATTCCAACTATCTTACTATAGATGAAACTAAAATAGAAGCTGCAATAACAGAAAAAACTACCGCTATTCTTGCTACTCATGTTTATGGTAATCCCTGCAATGTTGAGGAAATTGAAAAAATTGCATTAAAATATAATCTTAAGGTTATTTATGATGCAGCCCATTGTTTTGGAGTGGATTATAAAGGAAAATCAATATTTGAATACGGGGATATTAGTACCTGTAGCTTCCATGCCACTAAAATTTTTCATACCGGAGAGGGAGGTGCAATGTTCTGTAAAAATCCAGGGCTAAATCACATTTTATTTTACAGTCACAATTTTGGGCATAACGGGCCACTTAATTTCCATGGGCTTGGCATCAATGCGAAGTTGAATGAATTACAGGCTGCTATGGGGCTAACTGTTTTACCTTATGTTGATGGTTTAATCGAAAAGCGTAAAGATGTGGTGAACTTATATAATGAAGAACTGCAAAATGTGAATCTGGAAAAAGTGAAAATTAGGGAAAATACGGAATGGAATTACAGTTTCTACCCAATTATTCTTCCCTCGGAGGAATCCCTTTTAAATGCGATGGAGAAACTGGCATTAAAAGATATTCATCCCAGAAGGTACTTTTATCCTTCCCTGAATACTCTAAAATATGTAAAACAGGTAAAGATGGAGATTTCTGAAAATATTGCAAACCGGATTTTATGTTTGCCGTTATACCCTGGAATGGAAGCAGAAAATATACAAGAAATCGCAAAGATTCTTAAAACTTCTTTATAATAGAAATTCAAAAAATGTAAAGAAAGTTGAAGCTTGTTGGTTTTTTAAATTTCTGCAAGGGCTATTTTATTATAAATCCATAAATGAGAGGGAATTTTAGATTTCTTTAGGAGTTTTAAAAGGAGCCTGTTATTTTAGAAATACTATCTTTGGCGCGAGTATTTGTAAAAAAATATAGTGAATGGATAATGAACAATTTAAAAAATTAAGTTCTGCAAAAATTTTAGTTACAGGGGGAGCTGGATTTATTGGCTCCAACTTATGTGAGAAGTTACTTGACCTTGATGCAAAAGTTATATGTCTGGATAATTTTTCCACCGGCAAAAAAGAAAATATATCCACTTTTTTATCTAATAAAAAGTTTTCACTAGTAGAAGGTGATATTAGAGATTTAACAACCTGTAAAAAAGCCTGCGAAGATGTAGATTTTATTCTGCACCAGGCCGCACTGGGTTCTGTTCCACGGTCTTTAAATGATCCAATTACCTCAAATGAGGTCAATGTATCGGGATTTCTTAATATGTTGGTAGCTGCAAGAGATGCAGGCGTAAAAAGATTTGTTTATGCCGCCAGTTCTTCTACTTACGGAGATTCAAAAGATCTTCCAAAAGTAGAAGATGTTATAGGAAAACCACTTTCTCCTTATGCCATAACTAAATACGTTAACGAGCTGTACGCAAATATTTTTAAAAATGCTTATGACCTTGACACTATTGGTTTAAGATATTTTAATGTCTTCGGGAGAAAACAAGATCCCAATGGTGCCTATGCTGCTGTTATCCCCAAGTTTGTAATTCAGTTAATAAACCATGAATCTCCGGTAATAAATGGAGACGGAACTTATTCCAGAGATTTCACCTATATAGATAATGTAATTCAAATGAACCTTTTAGCCTTGACTTCAGAAAACCAGGAAGCTTTGAACCAGGTTTATAATACTGCTGTAGGGGATAGAACGAATCTTTTGGAATTAACATCCTTATTAAAAAAGCACCTTTCTGATTTTGATCCAAAAATTGCTGAAGTTGAAATAAAACATGGCCCGGAAAGAGCAGGAGATATTCCCCATTCTCTGGCCTCGGTTAAAAAGGCCCAAAATTTACTAGGGTATAATCCAAAATATCCTATAGAAGAGGGTATAAAGGAAGCTGTTAAATGGTATTGGAAAAACCTTCAGTAAATCAATAATAGTTATTTAAAAAACATATAATTAAAATGAGCAACAATATTAAAATTGCTGTAATAGGCCTGGGATATGTTGGACTACCTTTGGCGAGGTTATTTGCCACTAAATTTCCGGTAGTGGGATTTGACATAAATAAGAGGCGGGTACAGGAATTAAAAGGAGGGACTGATTCCACTCTTGAGGTTGAAAATGAAGTTCTTCAAAAGGTACTATTAGAAAAAAATCCAGTAGATTCTGTAAATGGAACTGATGCAAGTACAGGTTTATTTTGTTCAACAGATATTGAGGATATAAAATATTGTAATTATTATATCATTACTGTTCCTACTCCTGTAGATAAAAATAACCGACCCGATTTAACTCCCTTATATAAAAGCAGCGAAACTGTTGGTAAGGTTTTAAAAGAAGGAGATATTGTAATATATGAATCTACTGTTTATCCTGGAGTGACTGAAGATGAATGTGTTCCTGTTTTAGAAAAAGCAAGTGGTCTAAGTTTCAATGAAAACTTTTATGTAGGTTATTCTCCTGAAAGGATTAATCCCGGAGATAAAGAACATACAGTAGAGAAAATTTTAAAGGTTACAGCAGGTTCCACTCCTGAAATTGGTGAAAAAGTAAACCAATTATATAGTGAGGTCATTACTGCAGGAACACATTTGGCACCTACTATAAAAGTAGCAGAAGCTGCAAAAGTAATTGAGAACTCCCAACGGGATATAAATATAGCCTTTGTAAATGAGCTGGCTAAGATCTTTAATATGATGGGAATCGATACTCAGCATGTCTTAGAAGCGGCCGGGACAAAGTGGAATTTTCTGCCCTTTAAACCAGGTTTAGTAGGAGGTCATTGTATAGGTGTTGATCCATATTATCTGGCACAAAAGGCTCAGGAAATTGGTTATCATCCCGAAATTATTCTTGCAGGTAGAAGAATGAATGATAGTATGGGGCAGTATGTTGCCGCCGAAGTTGTGAAACTTATGTTGAAGCACGATCTAAAAGTAAAGGGATCAAAAATTCTTGTATTAGGAATTACCTTTAAAGAAAATTGCCCTGATGTGAGAAATACTAAGGTGGTTGATGTTATTAAGAGCCTAAAGGAGTACGGGACCGAAATAGTAATTTTTGATCCTCTTGCCAATCCCGAGGAAGTTAAACATGAGTATGGTTTGGAAACTGTTAAAACCTTACCAGAGGATAAGTTTGAAGCCATTGTATTAACAGTTGCTCACAACCAGTTCCTTTCCTTAGATCTAACAGCTTTAAAAACAAAAAATGCCGTTGTTTATGATGTAAAGGGGGTATTGGGAGATAAATGTGATAAAAAACTTTAGTGTTTTTTAAGTTTAATTTTATTAATATTCGCCGTCAAATTTTATAAACGGAGGGATTAAAAGAAATTTATGAAGGTTAAAAATATTTGCTGCATAGGTGCAGGTTATGTTGGAGGTCCAACGATGGCTGTGATAGCTCAAAAATGTCCTGATATTAAGGTGACGGTAGTAGACATTAATGAAAAAAGAATAACCGCGTGGAATCATCAGGATGTAAATAAAATTCCTATTTACGAACCAGGTCTTTCTGAAGTGGTTAAAGAGGCCAGAGGGAGAAACTTATTTTTTTCAACAGATGTTGACGCAGCCATAGATGAGGCAGATATGATTTTTATTTCGGTTAATACGCCTACCAAAACCTATGGAATAGGGAAAGGGATGGCAGCTGATTTAAAATATATTGAACTTTGTGCAAGGCAAATAGCCAGAGTGGCAAAAAATGACAAGATTGTCGTAGAAAAGTCAACTCTCCCGGTAAGAACCGCGGCAGCTTTAAAGGAAATTTTGGATAATACCGGAAATGGAGTGAAATTTCAAATACTTTCTAATCCAGAATTTTTAGCTGAAGGAACGGCTGTTGAAGATTTACTTAAGCCAGATAGAGTGTTAATTGGGGGTGACATAAATTCATCTAAAGGGAAAGAAGCAGTTCAAGCTCTTGTAGATATCTATAAAACCTGGATTCCGCTTGAAAATATTTTAACTACCAATGTGTGGTCTTCAGAATTATCTAAATTAACTGCCAATGCCTTTTTAGCCCAACGGGTATCCAGCATTAATGCTTTATCTGAACTATGTGAAATGACCGGAGCAGATGTGGATGAAGTATCAAGGGCTGTAGGAAAAGATTCCAGAATTGGCCCTAAATTTTTAAAATCTTCAGTTGGATTTGGGGGATCCTGTTTTCAGAAAGATATTCTCAATTTAGTATATATCTCCAAGTCTTTTGGTTTAAATGAAGTTGCAGATTACTGGGAGCAGGTAATTATCATGAATGATCACCAGAAAAGGCGGTTTGCTGCGAAAATGGTGAGAAAAATGTATAATACGGTTTCGGGTAAAAAGATTGCTATATTAGGATGGGCTTTTAAAAAGGATACTAATGATACCAGAGAGTCTGCATCAATTTACGTAGCCGATTATCTATTAAATGAGCAGGCCCAGATCGTTGTTTATGACCCAAAGGTAACTGAGGAACAAATTTTTGCAGATTTAAATTATCTGGGTAGCCGAAGCGATGAGGAAAACAGAAACAATGTTACCGTTGTTAATAATGCAATAGAGGCATGTAAAGATTCCCATGCAATTGCAGTTCTTACTGAATGGGATGAATTTAAAGATCTTGACTGGAAAGAGATCTATGATAATATGTTAAAACCTGCATTTTTGTTTGATGGTAGAAGAATTTTGGATTCTAATACAAAAAAGGAAATTGGTTTTGAATTTTATGCGATTGGGAGCTAAATAGTCTGATACCCAAAAATAAATCGAATCGGATTAATTATTAGAATGAAAAATATTTTAGTTACAGGAGCGGCAGGTTTTATTGGATTTCATTTGGCACAGAAACTATTGGAAAAAGGTTTTCACGTAGTAGGAATTGATAGTATAAATGATTATTATGATGTGGATCTTAAATATGACCGTCTTAAGGAACTAGGAATTGAAAGATCTGATGCCAAAGAGTTTTTTAAAGTTGCTGAAGGATCCAAATATAAAAAATTCAGTTTCATAAGGGTTAATCTTGAAGATCGGAAAAATTTACCTGTTGTTTTTGAGAGATTTAATTTTGAAATAGTATGTAATCTAGCTGCTCAGGCAGGGGTGCGTTACAGCATTGAAAATCCAGAAGCTTACATCGATAGTAATATAGTAGGTTTTCTCAATTTATTGGAATGTTGCCGTAAATTTAATGTAAAGCACCTAATATATGCTAGCAGTTCCAGCGTATATGGTGAGAATGAAAAAATTCCTTTTTCGGTTGAAGATAATGTTGACCACCCAATTAGTTTATATGCTGCCACTAAAAAAAGCAATGAACTTATGGCCCATACTTACAGCCATTTATATGGTTTTAAATCTACAGGCCTACGATTTTTTACAGTTTATGGTCCTTGGGGAAGACCAGACATGGCTATGTTTCTATTTACCGATGCAATAATAAAAGGCAAAGAAATTAAAGTATTTAATAACGGAGATCTGGAAAGGGATTTTACATTTATTGATGACATAGTAGAAGGGATTTCCAAAATTATTGAAACCTCTTTGGAAAAAATTGAAAAATACTCTTTGTATAATATTGGAAATAGTAGGCCGGTTAAACTTCTGGAATTTATTGAAGAGATAGAAAACCATCTTGGTATTAAAGCAAAAAAGGATATGTTACCAATGCAGCCAGGAGATGTTACCAGAACCTGGGCAGATGTAGATTCTCTGAAAAAGGACTATAATTATAATCCTGAAACTTCAGTTTCCCAGGGAGTTAAGCAATTTATTGATTGGTATAAAAGTTACTACAAATAATTAGTCCTTATGAATATTCTTATTACCGGAGGTGCAGGATTTATTGGTTCTCACGTGGTCCGGCTCTTCGTAGATCAATACCCTGAATATCAAATTTACAATCTTGATGATCTTACCTATGCTGGTAATCTTGAAAATATACAGGATATAGAAGAAGCTAAAAACTATCATTTTTTAAAAGCTGATATTAATGATGCGCAAAAAATGATGGATCTTTTCGACTTATATAAATTTGAAAAAATTATTCATTTAGCAGCAGAATCCCATGTGGATCGTTCTATTACAGATCCTGTTGCTTTTGTAAGAACAAATGTTATTGGAACGATTAATTTATTAAATGCAGCAAAAGAATTGTGGAAGGACGATTATGAAAATAAGTTATTTTACCACATTAGTACAGATGAAGTATACGGAACATTGGGTGAGACGGGATTATTTACTGAATCAACAGCCTATGATCCAAATTCTCCATATTCTGCCTCTAAAGCCAGCTCAGACCACTTTGTAAGAGCGTATGGAGAAACTTACGGTATACCTTATATAATTTCAAACTGCTCTAACAATTACGGACCAAACCAATTTCCTGAAAAATTAATTCCTTTATTCTTTAATAATATAATCCAAAAAAAACCATTACCTGTTTATGGTGATGGGAGGTATACCCGGGATTGGTTATTTGTTATTGACCATGCAAAGGCTATTGATTTAGCTTTTCATAAAGGCCAAAATAAATCTACATATAATATTGGAGGTTTTAACGAATGGCAAAATATTGACCTTATTAATTTGCTCTGTGATATAATGGATAAAAAATTAGAAAGGCAAAAAGGAGCATCTTCTAAACTTATAACTTTTGTAAAGGATCGTCCGGGTCACGATAAGCGTTATGCTATAGACGCTTCAAAAATTAATAAAGAACTTAATTGGAAACCTTCTGTTACATTTGAAGAAGGCTTAGAAAGAACAGTAGATTGGTATTTAAATAATCCTGAATGGTTAAAAAATGTCACTTCCGGTAAATATCAGGATTATTATCGGGAGCAGTATTCATAATGTTCTACAAATTTAGGCTTCCTGAATTTCAATTAATTAAATTTCAAATAAATTATCTTGATTAAAAAATTATTAAAGAAATATTTTGAAAGCCTGGCTTATTTCTATTCTTATTTAAGGTACAGGATTTTTGTGTTATTATTTCTAAGCATCTTTATTGGTGTATTAGATGGTATTGGGCTCTCTATGTTTTTGCCATTAATACAAATGGTGAGTGATAATACATCTTTAGAGCCCGGAGATATGGGGAAATTGGGTTTTATTGTAGAGTTTATTATAGGACTGGGTTTTACATTAAATCTTATAACCATTCTTTTTTTCATGGCAGTTTTTTTTATCGCCAAAGGCTTTGCGCAGTTTGCGACAAGTTTTTATCGTGTCAATGTTCAGGAATGGTTTATTGAAAAACTTCGTTTAAAAAATATAAAAGGTCTAAATGAATTGAAATATAAATATTTTGTAATGGCAGATGTAGGTCGGATACAAAACACTTTAACTGGAGAGGTGGATAGGGTAGCCAATTCTTACAATAACTATTTTAAAGCTTTTGAGTTTGGAATCCTGGTAGTTGTTTATATGATTTTTGCTTTTTTTATGAATGCCCAGTTTGCTATTTTAGTCTCAATAGGCGGAATTTTAACAAATGCACTTTATACTACATTATATAAAAAAACAAAAAATGCCTCACGGGAGGTTACCAGTCAAAGTAATATATTCCAGCGGCTAATTATCCAAAATGTCAGTAACTATAAATACTTAAAAGCAACAGGTTCTATTTCCAAATACCAGAATAAATTGGAGAATTCTGTAGCAAAAATAAAGAGGAGTAATAAACGAATTGGATTTTTAGATGCACTGGTAAACTCTAGTAGAGAACCGGTTTTAATTACTGTTGTTGTTTTAGTTATTTATGTCCAAACGACCTTTTTAAATTCAGATTTAGGACCAATTTTAATAAGTCTCTTGTTTTTTTACCGGGCTTTGTCCTACTTGATGCAAATGCAGCTTAGATATAATATGTTTCTTGGTTTATCTGGATCCCTGGAAAATATTTCGCTTTTTGAACAGGAGCTTAAGGAAAATAAGGAGGATAAAGGAAAGGAAAGGCTGAGACAGGAAATAAGAAGTTTACATTTAAATAATGTCGATTTTAAGTATGACGATAAAAAAATTCTAAAGAAGATCTCGCTTCAAATTTTTTCAAAAGAAACTGTAGCTTTTGTTGGAGAAAGTGGTAGCGGAAAATCAACGCTGGTGAATATAATTTCGGGTCTATTACCATTAGACGGTGGAATCTTTACAATAAATGATATTCCGGTAAAGGATTTAAATCTTCAAAATTATCAGGAAAAAATTGGTTACATAACTCAGGATCCAGTCATTTTTAATGATTCCTTGTTTAATAATGTAACTTTTTGGGCACCAAAAACTGAAGAAAATATTAATAGATTTTGGAAGGCTGTTAAACTTGCAGCAATTTTTGAATTCATAGAGGAACAACAGGATAAGGAGGAAACTTTATTAGGAAGTAACGGCGTTAATCTTAGTGGTGGGCAAAAACAAAGAATTTCGATTGCAAGGGAATTATACAAAGAAGTGGAAATATTGATCCTGGATGAAGCTACTTCAGCTCTGGATTCGGAAACAGAAAAGATGATCCAAAATAATATAGAGGCATTAAAAGGTAAATACACTATTCTAATTGTTGCTCACAGAATTTCTACCATAAAAAATGCTGACAGAATTGTTGTCATGAAGAATGGGGTGATATGCAATGTAAACAGTTTCCATAATTTAATTGAGGAGTCTACCTACTTTAAAAAACTGGTTAAACTACAGGAAATTTAAAATTGAAAAAAATTAATTCTTCGAAGGCTTTATATCCTCGTTAATAATCTTATTCATTCTACAGATCAAATAAATCCTGAATCTTAGCTGGTTTTCATCCAGGTTCAAATTATTTCTATGTTGAACAATCCTCTTTTTAAATTTTGTGGGAATTAACTTTTTAAATAGGGATTTCATAAGGTCTTTTTCTGAAGAAGGTTTTTCAGTTTTAGATTTATAAAAATCTAAAAGGTCATTCAAAAATTCCTCCGGAAAAATTGATTTAGCATTTTCAGATTGTAATTCTTTCTTTACCATCTCCACAGTAGATTTTTTATAAAACAGCTGTTTCAATTTATTAGAAGAAGGAAGTCCGGTTGCAAAGGGAACATTTGGATTTATAGAACTCATTATTTTTTTAAAGAGGGCTTTATTTGTTCTAAGATGATCTGGCATAGTTCGAACTAAATACACTATTTTTTTTGATAAGAATGGATCTATTTGCTCAATAAATGAATATTTAAGGTCTGCAAGAGAAGCCTGGATTGATGGAATCCTGTATAAATGGAACAATCTATCCCGCCAGGTATCTAAACTTTCCCCAGGTTGTTGTGCATATTCCTCGGGAAGCTTTTGTTCAAGATTATTTATGTATTTGTACTTAGAAAGATTTGTATAATCTGAACATAATGTAAGGCCCATAAAGTCTCTAACTGTAAGGGAAGAATAAATTTTATTGTATCCAAAAACTTCATCACCTCTAATAACTCCCTTATTTCCTGCTTCAAATAAAATTTTCCAGGTTTTAAAGCCATCCAGGTAGGCAGGAATTTTATCATTTCTACCTTCTCCTAATTTGAGAAACCTATCAATAATAGTTTCAAATTCTTCGCTGACAGATCCATCACCGGTATCATAAAACTTATTTTCAACCTGGTAACTTTTTGCTACTTTTTTAGCAATAGAGACGTCGCTTCCTTTCTCCTTCAAAGAAAATTTATCTCCCCAGGTAACAGTTTTGATTTGATCAAAATTTTTTCCTGAAATTTTTAATAAGGATAAAATTGATCTGCTGTCATAGCCCCCAGATAAACTTACAATCCATTCTGAAAAATCTAAATCCAGGTATCTAAAAGTGTCGATTAAAGTTTCCTTCAATAATTCTTCATATTCTTCATCTGATTTATTTGAGTTACTAAACGTTACCGTCCTAGCCTTTATTTCGACTCGCCAGTTCCTTTTATTAAGTAATAAAGAACCGTCGGCTGGAATTCTCTTTATTCTTTTATCCCAGGAATGTTGAGGGCCTAAAGATCCGGAGGAAATTATCCATGGAATTACACGTTCGTCAAATTGGAAATCTCCTAAATATTGAATTATAGCTCTTTGAGAGGTTGAAGAAATAAATACTTTCTCATCCTGGTAATACCAAATTGTTCTGGTACCCAAGGTGTCACAAACGACTTCTAAAAAATCATTGTCTGTTCTAAAAAGTGCGTAATTACCATCAGGATAGTCTTCTCCTATAATTTCCCAGGAACCTTTTTTAAAAGGTTCCCCAAGTAAGATATTTAGGTGGTGGTGAGGTAATTTAATAACAGGATTATTTATTCCAAAAATTATATTTTGTCCTGAATAAATAAAAGTGGGATTGGATGTAATGTTATCTGCATTAAGGCTATTGCAGATTTCCTCAACCTTAGCTTGGTGTAATTCGGTTATTTTTTCTTCTTTATGACATACGTAAAGAATCTTTGACATTACAGCGGTAGATTAAAGTAAAATTAATTCCCAAAGATAAAATTAATTGAATAAGGCCATTTCTTAAACTTATATTAAAACAGCTTTATTAAAAGCTAATGAATTGTAAAGCCTATATATTTGACGAAATTCATCATATGAAACTTTTAAATAAGCTTTTCATATTCTGTGTAATAAATTAAAATTAATGATATCAAAAGCTTTAAATAATTTTGCAGTAGCTGTAGACAATAAAAAATGTATTGCAAAATGGTCCAATGGGAAATACACGGGAAGAAATATAGGAGATGTTTTAAATGTTTATCTATTCAAAAAAGTTTTTGATAAAGATATTGTTAGTTTTAAGGAAACACTCAACTTAGGTTACCCACCTGTTTATTCTTTTATAGGTAGTGTTTTAGATAGATCTGCAGTCAAGAATTTAATTGTAATGGGATCTGGCTTCAAAAAAGAA
>CAZXEY010000005.1:47068-47471 GCA_964639695.1 uncultured Antarcticibacterium sp.
CTTCAATTATTAAAGTTAAACCAAAAAAAGTAATTGCATGTCGGGGGCCACTTACCCGGAAAAAATTGTTAGATGCCGGTGTAGAAGTTCCTGAAGTTTATGGCGATCCCGCAATCCTATTACCCAGGTATTATAATCTAAAGATTGAAAAAAAATTTAAAATGGGCGTTATTCCACATTACGTGGATAAAGATTTAGAAATTGTAAAGAAATGGGAGGAAAACCCCGATGTAAAAATTATTGATGTTTTTTCAGGAATGGAAAATTTCATTTCCGATATTAAATCCTGTGAATTTACAATTTCAAGCTCTTTACATGGTGTGATTTTATCCCATGCATATGGAATTCCTTCAGGGTGGGTAAAGCTAAGTGAGAAATTAGCTGGAGGGGGCTTTAAGTTTAA